>CAMDHL010000159.1 GCA_945898105.1 Comamonas sp. lk
TGCGTGCTTGGCGCGGATTGCGTGGCTGCCTGCCGGTAGGCGTTGCAGGCGGCACGCGGCACCAGGCGTTCAGACTCCTGCCAGACCAGATCGCGCATAGCCTTTGCGGCAGGCCCTTCGGGAATCGAGTCGGCGGCGGCTTGAATCAGCGACTCAAAGTGCTCGATTGCGCCTGACAGGCCCAGATTGGCAATCGCATTGGGCCGCGCGTGCTGCGCGTCCTGGCCCACCGGTTTACCCAGCAAATCGGCTTGGCCCATCACATCGCGGATGTCATCGGCCACTTGGTAAGCCTCTCCCAGGCAGTCGCCCAGGGCTTGCCATTGGGATGGGTCCGCCCCGGCGCTCAGTGCACCGGCGCAGGTGGCAGCCACAAACAGCGCGCCGGTCTTGGCGCGCTGGTATTGCATGAGCGATACGCGCGACTCCGATTCCCAGGCCTGACCGGCCACGATACCGCCGGGCATACCCACGCCGCCGGCGATGATCTTTAACAGCCCTGGTAAGCGCTCGGGTGACTTGCCCGCCGCAGCGGCCAGCGTTTGGAAGGCCAGCACGATCAGTGCATCACCTGCAAGCACGGCCAAGGGCTGACCAAACGCCCAGTGCACCGAGGCGCGGCCACGCCGGGTGGGCGCGTCGTCAAAGCAGGGCAGATCGTCATGCACCAGCGAGGCGCAGTGCAGTAGTTCAATAGCCACTGCGGCTGCGTTGCTCAGGGCCGGGTCGTCCTGACCACAGGCTTGGGCAACAGCCAGGCACAACTGCGGGCGGATGCGCGCCCCGCCAGGGAACACCGCGTGGCGCACAGCGGAAGCAAGCTTGGGCGGGCAGCTAGCGTCCTCGGCAGCGGCCAATGCCATAGCCAATGATTGCTCAATGCGGGTGATTGCCTTCATGCGGATCTCCTTGGGTGTTGCCAGGTCGGTTTCATAAGTGACAACTTTACCTGTCACTTATTGATGTAAATAAATATAGACACATAAGGCGCAATTGTCAACGCGGGTTTACGCGGTTTTTCATTTTTTTCGAAAAGAAGCAATCCCGGGCAGAGTCCGCGCCAATGGGAGGACTTGCAAAAGTGTGTCTTTTGGGGGACTACCCAGGCCCAGAGTCTTGCAATGGCGCAGCTAAGGCAATGGGCTATTCGCTACGGCGGGATTTGTCGTTTCGCAGTGGGCCCTGGCGGCCTTTTGCGTCTAGCCGATATGCGCCAGCAGCAGCGCTGCAAGCCGTTGCGGTTGCTCTTCATGGGCCAGGTGGCCCAGGCCCGGGAGGCGGGTGACGGGTGGTTTCGGTTGTCGCGTGAGTGACGCGGCAGCGCGCTCCGCTACCGATGGTGGAACGATCAAGTCCTGTTCACCCGCGATGAGGGTCAGTGGCGTTTGCAGCGCAGGCAGCCGCGTCCAAAAAGTATGCAAATCCCAATGCGCCATCATGGCCAGCGCCCCGGCGCCATGGGCGGGCTGGGCGATCAGCTTTTGGTAGAGCGCGCGGCCTGGTGCGTCCAGCGTGGAGCCGGTGCCGTCCAGCAGCCTTTGCAGCACGGCGGGCTGGGCCGCTTGCCAGGAAAAAAGCTCGGGCACAAAGGGCGCTTTGGCCAAGAGCTTAGCCATGGGCGAAAACAACTGCCCCGCCAAGCCATCAAGCGGTAGCAGCGCACCATTGAGGGAGACGATGCGTTGGGGCTTAATGTGCCCATCCAGCGACAACATACAGGCCACCGCAGCCCCAGCAGAGTGACCCACGATGGTGTTCGGCACGATGTCCATCTGCGCCAATACCTCTGCCACCCCAGCGGCCATACCCGGCAATGAAAACAGCGCGGCTACCTCAGCGGGCGCAGGCGTAGCAGTAAACGCATGGCCGGGAAAGTCCAGCGCCAGCACGCTGCAACGAGCGCTTAGAGGCGCAAAGACATCGCGCCAGGAATGGGTGGAGGCCCCGGTGCCGTGCAACAGCAACACCGTGGGCGCTTGGGCGTCGGCATGGGGCGCGTATTGCACATGCCAGCGCAAGCGCGGGGTTTGCACAAAGCGCGAGTATTGGCGCAGCGGCCAATCAACGCCATCGCGTTCAAAGTCCAGGCCTTGGCGGGGAGGCATAGGGCGCGCCAATTTAGTTGCGCCCGGCCACCGCGCGCACCGCCTGGTTGAGCGATTGCGCGCCGCCGTAGGGCAGTGCCAGGTATTGCGCGCCCATGGCGGCGGCCAGTTGCTCGGCGCTGCTTTGGGGTTGGGGCGAAGTGTCCACCAGCAGCGTGCTAACGCCTGTGGCGCGTAACTGTGCAGCCGCCGCCAAGGCGTCGCTGGCGGCAGGCCCGCGGCCCGCACTGCCGTCGCGAGCGATATTGGCTTTGCCATCGGTCAGTAACACCACGATAGGCGTCTCGCCTTTGCGTTTAATTTGCCCTGCCAGTGCCGCTGCCGCGTCAATGGCGGTGGCCAGCGGTGTGCCGCCCCCGCCGGGTAAGCCGGCCAGGCTGCGCTTGGCGCGCGCCAGCGAGCGCGTGGGCGGCAGCAATACTTCGGCAACTTTTCCGCGAAAGGCCAGTACCGCCACACTGTCGCGGCGCACATAGCAATCGGCCAGCAACAACTCCACGGCGCCCTTAGCTTCGGCCAGTCGGTTGAGCGCCGAAGAGCCCGAAGCATCGACCACAAACACCGTGGTGGTCTGCCCCAGTTGGCGAAAGCGCGTCACATGAAAATCTTCCTTACGCACCACGACACGCGGTAGCTTGGTCGACGTCGGGGGCAACGTGCTACGGCGCAGTCTTTGCCACGGCGCGGCGGCACGTAAAGTCTCCAGCACATTGATGCGCTGACCAGCGCGTGGCTCGCCCTTGCGTGCGCCCACAGGGCGGCCTCTTAATGCATTTTTTTGCTCCGCACCGGCGCTGCCCGAAGTGGGCGATTTAGCGCGCTGCAATGCGCCAATCTTGAGGCTGGCGAGCAAACCGGCGGGTATCGCTGCTTGCACCGCTTCGAGTACCCGCTCGGCCAGTTCCTGCGGGTCTGGTGGCTGGCTGTCCGCATCGTCGCTGTCGTCGTTTTTGGTGTCGTCCTGCTCGTCTTTTGGGGACTCGGGCGGCGGTTCCGGGGCTGGGTTCTCGGCTAGCTCTGGTGGGCTTGCTTCCTCTTGTGGCGGCTCGGCTTCCTGCTCCTCAGGCGCGGGGGGCAAACGGGTGGCGCGCGGTGCCAGCACCAGGCGCGCGGCCACGGCAATATGCTCTTCTTCCACGGTGTCGCTACCCGCCAGTGCCGCCGCCGCGCGCGCGGCACGCGTTGCAAACAGGCTGGCCCGCAGCGAATCAATGCCCAGCGCCATCGCGGCCGCGCACAAAGCTTGTACCGACTCAGCAGCCATCTGCACCCGCCCCACACGTTGGCGCGCCGCTTGCACTTCAGCGGCGGTCCACTGGGGGCCTTCTTCGTCTTTGGCCAGGCCGTCCATGCGCATATGAAAGGCCAGGCGCTCGGACAGGCTGGTGGGCAGTTGTTCGTCCTCGTCCGCGCCTTCGTCAAGCGCTACGACGCCAACGCGGGCGGACAGCACGCTGTCCAGGCCGTCGCGCTGTAGCAACACTTGGCCGGTATCAAGCACGCTGCCAAAGCGCGCCGCTGCGCCCGCCGTCATGCGTTCGGCCATGGCCAGCAACAGCACGCCGCCATCGGCCTGCGCCAACAAGCCTTGTAGCGCCACCGGGCGGCCCGATTGCAGTGTCGCGCCCAGGTCCAGGCCGCCTAGCAAGGCGGTATCTCCGGTGTTCAAAGGAACGCGCCTGAAAGGACTTTCCGAAGGCAAAAGTGCGCGCAGCAAGGCCAACCAATCGTCGCGCGCTGCGCAGGGCGGTGCGCGCAGGGCCACACCACCCAGGCCGGCCGGATCTACGGCGAACAGGGCGGCAATCGTGGCGGCGTCGCCTTGCATCGTTATAAATTATTTTTGTGGTGCGGCGGCCAACTCGGCCAGCGCCCGCTCCACGCGAGTGGACGAGCCCGCATCGTCCAGCGGATTGCGCCGCAAGCGGTGGCGCAAAGCGGGCGGGGCCACGCGCTGCAAATGCGCCTGCGTCACGGCCTTGTCGCCCTGCCATGCGGCTAGCGCGCGGGCGGCGCGCACTAGAGTCAAGTCGCCGCGCAGCCCATCGGTACCCAAAGCCATGCACAGCTGCGCTGCAAAGGTGCGCGCGCTATCGGGTATCTGCACGTCGCCGAGGCGTTTGCGCCCGGCCACTATGCCTTTGCGCACTTTGTCGTCTTCCTTTTTCCAGTGCTCGGTAAAGGCTTGCGGGTCTTGTTCAAAGGCATCGCGGCGCTTGACCACTTCTACCCGTTCGTCCAGCGTGCTGGGGGTTTTTACTTCGACAGACAGGCCAAAGCGGTCTAGCAACTGCGGGCGCAATTCGCCTTCTTCCGGGTTGCCGCTGCCAATCAGTACAAAGCGCGCCGGGTGGCGCACGCTCAGGCCTTCCCGCTCGACCACGTTCTCGCCGGAGGCGGCTACGTCGATCAGCAAATCCACCAAATGGTCTTCCAGTAAATTGACTTCGTCGATATACAAATAACCCCGGTTGGCGCGCGCCAGCAAACCGGGTTCAAAGGCTTTCACGCCTTGGGACAGCGCGCGCTCCAGGTCCAGCGCGCCGACCACGCGGTCTTCGGTAGCGCCCAGCGGCAGATCGACCACCGGCACGCCCACCAACGCGCTGGCGCGGGCTTTGCCACTTGCCGCGGCCAAGCAGTCGGGGCAGCGGACGGCGTCTGGGTCACAGCCGTAGCGACATCCGGTTACGGCGCGCATCTTGGGCAGCAAGGCGGCCAACGCGCGCACCGCCGTGGACTTGCCGGTGCCCCGGTCGCCAAAGACCAGCACGCCGCCAATCGTGGGGTCGATGGCGGTGAGCACGATGGCCAGCTTCATATCGTCCTGGCCGACGATGGCGGAGAAAGGAAATGTCAGAGCCATGGATTTATGCGCAAAAGTTGTTAAATCTTAAAAGGGTTTCAATGCGAGGCGCCGGCGATCAATTGTTCGCTCAATTCCCACAGCAGGGTAGCGCGCTCGCGGCTGCTGGCCTGGTCAGATAGGGGCTGGGCAAAGGCCGCCCGGCCCTTTTTTTGTCGGTTGCCCCAGCTCCAGTGCTGACCTGACTCGCGAAACTCCGGGTCCACCACTACCTGGGCCACGCGCTCGCCGGCCAAAGCCTGGCTGACATAGCCCTTGGTGATGTTTTTCTGGGACCACGGAAAAATCGTGCGAAACAAGGCCGGCGTGTCGCGAAACAAAGCGGTGTCGGCCACACAGCCGGGGTAGAGGGTGTTGAACACAATGCCAGTGCCTTGGTGGTAGCGGCGGTGGAACTCGCGGCTCATCATCATGTTGCACAGCTTGCTGTCTTTGTAGGCCTTGCCCGGCTTGAAAGGCTTGCCATTAATCATGGCCACCGGGTCGTGAAAGCCCGCTTTCAGGCCGGCAAAATCGCCCAAATTGGCCGGCGCGGGAATAGGCACTTTGCCACCGAATTCTTCGGAGTTCGCGGTGACCGTGCCCAGCGTAATTAAGCGGGG
>CAMDHL010000160.1 GCA_945898105.1 Comamonas sp. lk
CACCACACCGAGGCCACCACCATGCTCTATGGCGCCCGCGAATGTGCGCGCATTTTTGTGCAGGAAGGTCTGCCGGCGGCCTATGCGCGGCACGCGGCCGCATCGCGTGCGGTAGTGGCGGGCCTGCAAGGCATGAACCTCAAGCTTTATGGAGACCAGGCCAACAAAATGCCCAATGTCACCGGCGTGTATGTGCCCGATGGAGTGAATGGCGACAAACTACGCGCCGCTTTGCTTAATGACTTCAATATCGAAATCGGCACCAGCTTTGGCCCCCTTGCGGGCAAGGTCTGGCGCATAGGCGCTATGGGCTACAACGCGCGTCCCGATTGCGTGCTGCAAACCCTGGCTGCACTGGAAGTGGTGCTGGCCGCGGAGGGTCATCGTTTTACCCGCGGCGCCGGGGTGGACGCGGCCTACGGCGCGTACAAGATCGTAGTGGCCTGACTAGAAAACTTGTCCCTTAAACGGGATTTATCGACGGTTTGAGACGACGCACATTTTTTGCACATAAAAAAGCCTCGCTTGATTTAGACGAGGCTAGATATTTGATTTCATTGGTGCCGGAGAGATGAATCGAACACCCGACCTTCTCATTACGAATGAGCTGCTCTACCGACTGAGCTACACCGGCACACCAGCGCGGGATTATAGCTAGGGGGGTATTTACAACGCCTTTAAGTAGAGGCTGCCTGCGCGTAGTACTGCGTCACCCGATCCACTTCATTTTTCGAGCCCAGCACCACGCTGACCCGCTGGTGCAGTTGTTCCGGCGCAATGTCCAAAATACGCTGGTGGCCGTTGGTGGCAGCGCCACCGGCTTGCTCTACCAACCAGGACATGGGGTTGGCTTCATACATTAGGCGCAGCTTGCCGGGTTTGTTCGGCTCACGCTTATCCCAGGGATACATAAACACACCGCCGCGCGTCAGGATGCGGTGCACATCGGCTACCATGCTGGCAATCCAGCGCATATTGAAGTCTTTGCCACGCGGGCCTTCGCTGCCTTGCAGGCATTCGTCGATGTAGCGCTTGGTGGGCGCATCCCAGTGGCGCATATTGCTCATGTTGATGGCAAATTCTTTGGTGTCTTCGGGTATGCGAACATCCTCTTGCGTCAGCATAAAAGAGCCTTGTTCGCGGTCCAGGGTGAACATCGCTACGCCGTGGCCTACCGTCAGCACCAAGGTGGTTTGTGGCCCATAGACGCAGTAACCTGCTGCCACTTGCTTATGCCCCGCTTGCAAAAAGTCTTTTTCCGAAACGTCGACGCCTTCGGGTTTGAGCAGCACGCTAAAAATAGTGCCGATGCTAACGTTGACATCAATATTGCTAGAACCATCTAAGGGGTCAAACAAGAGCAGGTATTCGCCGCGTGGGTAGCGGTTGGGCACCTGGTAAATATCGTCCATTTCCTCGCTGGCCATGGCCGCCAAATGGCCGCCCCACTCATTGGCTTCGATGAGCACTTCGTTGGCGATGATGTCTAGTTTTTTCTGTATTTCGCCTTGCACGTTTTCGCTGCCGGCGCTGCCCAACACTTCGCCCAAAGCGCCTTTGTTCACTGAATGGCTAATGCTTTTACAGGCCCTGGCGACCACTTCGAGTAGCAAACGCAGTTGCGAGGGAATGAGCCCATCCACCCGTTGTTGTTCCACCAGATAGCGCGTCAGCGATATGGATTTGGCCATGTTCTTAGTCTCCAAACGGGTGAGGCGTCACCGGTGTCTGCCCTAAATGGACAGGGCCCGGTCTATAACTTCGCGCACATCATTGCTCAAATCAGGCTTGGCGGCAACCCGCAGCAAGGCCTCGCGGGCGCCGCTGCGGTAGGGCTCGGCCAGCTGGGCCCAGCGGTCCAGGGTGCGTGCCAGGCGGGCGGCTACCTGCGGGTTGATGGCGTCCAGCTCGGCCACCTGTCTGCTCCAAAACACATAACCGGCTGCGTCCGGGCGGTGGAAGGCGCCTGGGTTGTTGCAGTACACGGAAATAAGGCTCCGCGCCCGATTGGGGTTGCGCAAAGTGAAGTCGGGGTGCTCCATTAGCTGGCGCACTTCACGAAGCACTTGGCCGCCGCGGTCGCAGGTGCCGGCCTGAATGGCAAACCATTTATCGATTACCAGCGCCTCGTTTTTGAACAGGGCGTGGAATTGCGCCAGCGCTTGTGCCGCCAGAGCACTGCCGCTGCCCACTAGCGAGTTCAAGGCGTTAAATCGATCCGTCATATTGCCTGCGGCCTCGAAGCTGCGCAGCGCGGTCTGCTGCCATTGCATATCTTGATTGGCTACACCGGCCAGGCACAGATAGACCAAGGCTTGCCCGGCCAGTGCACGGCGTCCGGCCGCCAAGGCGTCGGGTTTGAAAGCGCCGTTGTGGCGATGCGCCTCGAAAGCCCATTGCCAGTCGGCATGTAGCGCGCGAGCCATTTGCAGGCGCATGGCTTCGCGTACCGCATGCACTTGTTGCGGGTCCACCTGGGGCAATTGCTCGGCGATATAAGCTTCAGAGGGCAAAGTGAGCGTCAATTCTTTGAAGGCTGCATCCAGACCAGGGTGGCGCAGCACCTGGCGCATGGCTTCTAAAAACGCGGCGTCCAGTACCTGCTGTGGCGCACCGCCGCTTGCGATCGTTGCCAAGGCGCGGCGCATGGCCAGGCGCTGACCGGCTTCCCAGCGGTTGAAAGGGTCGGCGTCATGCGCGAGCAAGACCAATAGTTGGGCATCGCTGTATTCGCAGTGCAGCACTACTGGCGCAGAAAAACCGCGCAGAACTGACGGCACCGGCTCCTCGGTAACTTGGTAAAAGGTGATTTCTAAATCTTGCTCGGACATGACCAGCAAATGGCTGTCACTGGGCGCAGCATCGGGTGCGGTGTAAAGCGGCAGGGCTGCGCCGCTGTGCATGCCGACCAGGCCCAGGCTGACCGGGATAACGAAAGGCGCATTGGCTTGCTGACCTGGCCGCGCCGTGCTGTTTTGCATAAAGGTCATGTGGTAGGTCTGCTTGTCCGCGTCATAGTGCCCGCCCGCGGTGAGCTGCGGCGTGCCAGCCTGGCTGTACCAGCGCTTGAATGGCTCCAGTAGCGTGGCCAAATGCGAATGCGGGTTGGCGTCTGCAATGGCTTGCGCAAAGTCATCGCAAGTAACCGCCTGTCCATCGTGGCGTTCAAAGTAGAGCTTCATGCCGCGTGCAAAGCCTTCGCGCCCTGACACGGCCGCGCCATCGGTTGCCAGCGTCTGCATCATGCGTACTAGCTCGGCGCCTTTTTCATAGACGGTGACGCTGTAAAAGTTGTTGATCTCCACGTAGCTGTCGGGGCGTACCGGGTGGGCCATAGGGCCTGAGTCTTCGGGAAATTGCACGGTGCGCAATAGCCGCACATCTTCAATGCGTTTGACTGCGCGGGCAGACGCGTCACCGCACAAATCCTGGCTGAACTCCTGATCGCGAAACACCGTCAGGCCTTCTTTGAGGCTGAGCTGGAACCAGTCGCGGCAGGTAATGCGGTTGCCGGTCCAGTTGTGGAAATATTCGTGTCCGACCACGCTTTCGATATTGGCGTAATCGACATCGGTCGCGGTCGCGGGATTGGCCAGCAGCAGCTTGGTGTTAAAGATATTGAGCCCTTTGTTCTCCATGGCGCCCATATTGAAGTCGCTGGTGGCCACGATCATGAAGCGCTCCAGGTCCAGCGCTAGGCCAAAGCGGGCTTCATCCCAAGCCACCGAGGCCATGAGCGATTCCATGGCGTGTTCGGTTTTATCCAGATCGCCCGGACGCACCCACACTTGCAACAAATGTTCGCTGCCGCTGCGCGCAGTGATGCGCTGTTCCCGGCACACCAGCTTGCCCGCCACCAGGGCAAAAAGGTAAGCCGGTTTTTTGTGCGGGTCCACCCATTTGGCAAAGTGACGACCATCGTCTAGCGGACCTTGCTCCACCAAATTGCCGTTGGACAGCAATACCGGGTATTGCGATTTATCCGCCCGCAGTATGACGGTGTAGCTGGCCATCACATCGGGCCGGTCTAGAAAATAGGTGATGCGCCGAAAGCCTTCGGCTTCGCATTGCGTGAAAAACGAATCGTTACTCACATACAAGCCCATGAGCTTGCTGTTTTTGGCCGGGGCGCAGGTGGTGAAAATTTCCAGATCAAAAGCGTCCGTGCCTTCGGGCAAGTTTTCCAATACCAGTTTGTCGCCATCCATCTTGAAAGAGGTGCCCTGGCCGTTGACTAGCACCCGCGCCAGGTTTAGCTCTTCTCCATCGAGGCGCAAGGCTTGGGCCGGCACATCCGGATTGCGCCGCAAGCGCATTTTGTTGAGCACTCGGGTCTTGGCCGGGTCCAGGTCAAAGCTTAGATCGACGGTGTCAATCCAAAACGGCGGCGCCTGATAGTCCTTGCGGTAAATAGCAGTCGCGGCTTGTGTGCCGTCTGTTGCTTGCGTCATGGGTTTACTCCTTGGGTTGACATGGGTCGGGCGATAAGGGCCGGGCCGGTCATAGGTTTACACGCCTTGCTTAAGCGAGGCTTGAATAAAGGGGTCGAGGTCGCCATCGAGCACTTTTTGGGTGGCCGACGTTTCGTAATTGGTGCGCAAGTCTTTGATGCGGCTGTTGTCCAGCACATAGCTGCGAATCTGGTGGCCCCAGCCGACGTCTGTCTTGGTGTCTTCCAGCTTTTGCTGCTCTTCCATGCGCTTGCGCATTTCAAAATCGTAAAGGCGGCTGCGCAGGCGTTTCCATGCAACGTCGCGGTTGCCATGCTGGCTGCGCCCGTCCTGGCACTGCACCACGATGCCGGTAGGCAAATGGGTCAGGCGCACGGCGGAATCGGTTTTGTTGATGTGCTGGCCCCCGGCACCGCTGGCGCGAAAGGTGTCCACCCGCACGTCGGCAGGGTTGATGTCGATCTCGATCGAGTCGTCCACCTCTGGGTAGACAAATACGCTGGCAAAACTGGTGTGGCGCCCGCCCGAGCTGTCAAAAGGCGATTTGCGCACCAGTCGGTGCACGCCCGTCTCGGTGCGCAACAGGCCGAAAGCGTATTCGCCCTCGATCTTGATGGTCGCGCCTTTGATGCCGGCGATGTCGCCAGCGGTTTCATCCTCGATGGTGGTGGCAAAGCCTTTGCGTTCAGCGTAACGCAGGTACTGGCGTAACAGCATGCTGGCCCAATCGCAAGCTTCGGTGCCCCCAGCGCCGGCCTGGATGTCCAAAAACGCGTTCATCGGGTCTGCCGGGTTGTTGAACATCCGCCTAAATTCCAGGCCTTCAATGACCGAAGCGAGGCGCGCCGCATCGGACTCGATGGTCAGCAGACCCGCTTCGTCGCCGTCGTCGCGCGACATTTCGAACAGTTCGGTGTTATCGGACAGGTCGCGTGTCAGGTCATCGAGCGTGACGACCACCCCATCTAGGGCTTTCTTCTCTTTGCCTAGTTCCTGGGCGCGTTTGCTGTCGTTCCATACAGTGGGGTCTTCCAGCCAGGCGTTGACGGTGCGCAGGCGCTCTGATTTGGCAGCGTAGTCAAAGATACCCCCGGAGTTCGGCGGTGCGGTTGCTCA
>CAMDHL010000161.1 GCA_945898105.1 Comamonas sp. lk
CGGTCACTTCAAAGCGTACCGCCACGCCCTCGCGCTGCACGCTACCTTCGACTACCAAGCCGCCCAAACGGAAGGTGCGGCCCTCTGGGGCTTCCTTGGCCGATATTTGAGAAGGTGAATAGAAAAATACCAGATTGCTCTGAAAAGCGCTCAGCACCAAAGCGGTGGCGCCACCGACCACGGCAAGAATGCCCAAGGCGATAGCAAAGCGTTTACGACGTGGCGTCATGCGCGGTTTCCTGTTCCGATAGTTCACGTGCAGTTTGCACACTTTCTCGCTGCCCGGCACGCGCCAGCAAGATTTCGACAACGATGCAAATCAGCACCACCGCGTAAGAGCCCCAGACATACAAGCCATAGCCGCCCATGGCCCAAAACGCTTCCCAACTCTCCCAGATCATGCGACCAACTCCTGCACCCAGCGGGAATGGCGCTCGCGTTGCAAAATAATGCTGCGAACCCGGTACAAAGCCATAGCAATGCTATAGGCCCAAAAGGCCAAGGCCATGAGCAGCATGGCCCACAGCATGGTCTGCGCCATGCTAGAGCCCTTGGTAACCGATACCGAAGCGCCTTGGTGCAAAGTGTTCCACCACTTCACTGAAAAATAAATAATCGGTACGTTGACTGCGCCTACCAAAGCCACCAGGCCCCCGGCGCGGTCAGCGCGGCGTGGGTCGTCGATCGCACTGGTCAGGGCGATGTAGCCCATATACAAAAAGAACAAAATCAATTCCGAAGTGAGCCGCGCGTCCCATACCCACCAGGTGCCCCACATGGGCTTACCCCAAAGCGCGCCGGTCCATAAGGACAAAAACGTAAACATGGCGCCGGTAGGAGCCAGCGCCTGGGTCATCATGCCGGACAAACGTGTATTAAAGGTAAAGCCCAGAAAGGCCCAAAAGGCCATCGCCAGATAAATCACCATGGACATCCAGGACGCGGGCACGTGGACAAAAATAATGCGGTAGCCCTCGCCCTGCTGAAAATCCGTGGGTGCGATAAAAAAGCCCATGTACAAGCCGACCGATGCCAAGACCACGGCCAAGCCAGCAAACAAGGGCCAGAGCCGACCGGCAAGCGGGTAGAAGGACTGCGGTGCAGCCCATTGAAACCAACGAATTCTTAATTGTTCCATTTACTCAAGCGCTATGCGCAAAGCCACTGCACAGGCCCAAGGCCCGAAAAAACCAGCCAGCAGCAGCATGGCCATCAATATCGACATCTGCGCCGAATAACCCAGTCCACTCAGCTGCGCTTCCACTGCGCCCGAACCAAAGACCAAGGCCGGAATATACAGAGGCAGCACCAACAGCGACAACAAAACCTCGCCACCGCGCACCCCCAAGGTCAAGGCCGCTCCCACCGCCCCAATGAAGGAGAGCAAAGGCGTACCCACCAGCAGGGACAGCAGCAAGACCCCGATGGTCGGCACATCCAAGCCAAACTGCACCGCCAACAGCGGCGAGAGCAGCGTCAGCGGCAGGCCCGAGAGCAGCCAATGTGCAGTCACCTTGGCCGCCACCAACACCGGCAGCGGGGCTTGGGACAAACCCATTTGCTCCAGCGAGCCGTCCTGATAATCGGGCGCGAACAAGCGACCTAGCGACAATAAACTGGCCAACATTGCCCCTACCCACAATATGCCCGGCGCAATTTTTCGCAAGGTCTCAGGCTCGGGCCCGATCGCCAGCGGAAACAAGGTGGCCACCACCACAAAAAAGAACACCGCCGTCAGCACCTCGCTTTTGCGCCGCAGCGCCAGCCGCAGGTCGCGCTGCAAGACGGCCATAAATGCACTCATGCGCCCAGGCGGTAGCTGCAGCTCCGCCCTCCGATGTTCACCGGCTGGTGGCTGGTAAACAAAACCATGCCGCCGCGCGCCAGGTGCGCCTCCATGAAACCCGCTACCAAGGACTGTGCCGGGCCGTCCAGCGCCACAAAGGGCTCGTCCAAAAGCCATAGGGGCTGCGTCTGCAATACCAGACGTGCCAAGGCCACGCGGCGCTTTTGCCCCTGAGAGAGGACGCGCACCGGCAATGCGGCTCGACTACCCAGCCCTAGGCGCTGCAACGCCGCTAAAGCCGCCTCCCGGGCGAACGATGTGCCGGCTATGGCAGCCCCGGCTTGCAGGTTCTCAACCGCATTAAGTTCTTCTTTGAGAGCCAGTTGGTGGCCCAGATAAAGCAAATCCTGGGAGAGGCGGCAAGCGCTGCTACCCAGGAGTTCGCCCTGCCAGCGCACTTCGCCCTGAGCCGCGGGCGAGAAGCCCGCCAAGATGCGCAGCAGACTGGTCTTGCCCACGCCATTGCCGCCCTCCAGGTGCAGGCATTCGCCGGGCGCCAACTCAAAACCCACCCCGCTAAACAGGGTTTGGTCTGCGCGAACACAGGAAAGATTGGAAACAGACAGCATGCAAAAAATGTGGCCGGGCGACAAAGCAATGCTGCACCATGGCCCGAAGGCACACCCGTTTAAAGCCAGAAGAACTAATGTAGCAGAGCGGATTTCTCCGCATTATTCAATGCATCTCTTGGGCTCAATCGGCCTCAGGGTCTTTGGAATCGATGCAAGTGCCAAAGAACTAATGCTCTGATCGCGAGATTCTTCAACAATCTGAAATACTAGGGCCGCCCAACCGCCCGCGCGGTCACCACGGCCTGCATCAGGCCACGGTCGTCCACCGCATTGGGGTAATAGCTTTTGTGCTCGGACAGTTCCACCTCGGGTTGCGCGGCGCCCATGCCTTTGACCGCCGCCACTGCTGCCTGTTCTGCGGCGCTATGGGCCGCTTGCAAGGCGGCAGCCGCATCGCCAAAGCTCTGCGTGTTGGTGGCTCCGGTGACGCGGAATACGCCGCTTCCGTCGCCATGCACTTCCACCACTGCGGTGTGAGCCACTACGCCAGTGGCAGCGCCGACGGCATTGGCCACATCGCAGTTAGGCGGGAACACCACGTCGCAACCCAGGCGGCGCGCAAGCTCACCGTAAAAGACCTTAACGGGTCCGCCCACCGCCACCACCGGCACCGAGGGTTTGATGCTGACCTGGGCCAGGCCGACGAGCGAATCTCCGTTGCATATCGCCTGGCTGATGCGGTCATCGGGTAGGCTAAACCCCAGCGCGGTATCCAAAATCACGCGGGCACTTAGGCGTACGGTTTCGCTCCACACGGCGTGGGCATAAGCGCGGGTGCGCTCCTCGGTCGGCATCTTCATTTCACGCAGACGGCAGCCTAATTGCGCTGCCAAGTAAGCACCTTCGCGCGACCAATTCGCTTGCATGTCCAGCACATGGGCAGCATCTGAAGGCGTGAAACCAGCCACTTGAATCAGGCCTTTACGCTGTAACGAAGCAATGGCGCGCTGCGCGTTCATTGAGGTCGCCAGCATGCGCATGGGCGTGGGGCCGGGGCGCACCTGCGCCAGCAATTCGCTTTCGCGGGCAGAAAGTTCATCCGACAGGCGTGGCCCTTTGGCGCCAAATGGCAGCAGGACAAAACGGCCTTGCAAAGAGTTGCCACCATCAACGTCGGCCAAATCGGCTTGCAACATCGCAATGGTCTGCGGATAGCGCGCCGCCAAAAGAGACACCGGCACGATGCGCTGGGGCCGCACTTCCAAGCGCCCGTTGCCTGCCAGCGCCACTTCGCTATCGCCACCCAGGCCGATAGTGCGCACGTCGATGGCGCGCACCATGGTGCGCCAGCCCCCTACCTCTGCACCGTCTGGGTTGACTCGCGGTAGGCCGTCGATCAACGCGCCCACATCCGTGGTGGTACCGCCCATGTCCGACAAAATGAAATTGTCCAGTCCGCTCAGCCAGCGCGCTCCGACCAAACTGGCTGCCGGCCCGGAGAGCACGGTTTCAATCGGCCGCTTGGCCACGCTGTGCGCAAGCGCCAAGGTGCCATCGCCTTTGACGATCATGAGCGGGCATTGGATTTGCAATTGCGCCATGGCGCGTTGCACTGCGTCGATCAGGTGGGTGACGCGGGAAATCAGGCGGGCATTGAGCGTTGCCGTCAGCGCGCGGCGTGGCGCGTCCAGGCTGGAGGACAGCTCGGTGGACAAGGTGACCGGTTTGCCGGTCTTTTCTACGATGCGCGAGCGCACGAGTTGCTCATGTGCCGGGTTGCGCACCGCAAAAGCGGCCGCTACCGCAAACGCGTCTACCTGCGGCGCCATGCGTTCTATGGCTTCGTCCAGCGCGTCTAAATCTAGGGCTGCGGCCTGTTCGCCGTTGTGGTCGTGGCCACCGGAAATGCGCTCGATCGCCATACCGGGAAAGGCCTTGGTTATGCCGGTACGCTCGGCCATGCTGGCATCAAAACCTACCAGCAGCACGCCCACCGCGCTGCCATGACCTTCCACCACGGCGTTAGTGGCCAAGGTGGTGGACACCGAAACCAGCGCAATATCCTGTGCCCGCAGGCCCTGGGGCAAGGCGGCAATCGCCTGGGTAATGGCATCGGCAACGCCTATCGACAAATCGCCTTTGGTGGTGATGGATTTGGCAGTAGCTATGACACGCTGGCTGGCTGCTTCAATAATCGCGGCATCGGTATAGGTGCCGCCGGTGTCAACGCCAATCAGGTACTGGGAGGAAACTGGATTCATGAATGCTTCATGCAAATAGGAGATGATGGGGCTCAGGGCAGCGCAGGCGGCCCGGCCAAACCCCGTATTGTGACCACGCTATCCGACGCAAAACTATGGCCAGCCAATTACCTCAAATGCCTGCAGGGCCAAAGCCCACGCTGCAGGACTACATCGTGCGCAGCGATTTGGGCGGCCACAGCCCAGGCGGCAGTGGCCAGAGCCTGCTCAGCCTGGTGCATATTAGCGACGCACACGTCATGGACAGCGCTTCGCCAGCGCGCTGCGAATGGGTGGAACTGCTAGCGCACGAGCCCTTGTGGCAACCGCTCTTGCACATGCACAGGCCTTATGAAGCGCTGACCCACTTTGCCCTGGCCGCGCACGTCGACGCATTGGGCTCCAACCCGCTGGCCCCTGCGAGCGGCCAGCCCTTCGACTTGGCGGTTTTTACAGGCGACAACATCGACAACGCCCAGGCCAATGAATTGCAGGCATTTTTGAACCTGGTGCGCGGCGGGCAGGCGTCTTTGTCCGCCTATGGCGGAGTGCATGACATGGAAGGCGCCCAGGCTTGGCTGAGCGCGCAGCCGAACGGCCTCTGGCCATACTGGTGCCCCCAGGCTGCCCTGCCCTGTGCGGGTAAGGCCATGGGTTTACCGGTCATCGAAGACTTTTTGGCGCGCGCCAGCGCGGTAATGAACAGCCGGGGCCTGGGCTTTGCCTGGACCAGCGTGGCAGGCAACCATGATGTGCTGCGCCAGGGCACGGCCCTGAGCAATGCGGCGCTGGAGGCTATCGCTACCGGTGCGCGCAAAACCCTGGCGCAGCCAACCGGCTTTATGCCTGCGGACCCGCTGAACGCATTTTTGGACACGCCCGACGCGTTTTCCCAGACAGAATCCGGCGCAGGCACGCGGGCGATAGCGCCGGATGCAGAGCGGCG
>CAMDHL010000162.1 GCA_945898105.1 Comamonas sp. lk
GTTTTGGCTTGGAAGATTTGGGCATTACCGATGATGCGCTATTGCAAACCAACGATTATTTGCAAACCCTGATTCCCTCGATTTACGCCGCAGGTGATGTGGTGGGCCCTTACCAATTTACCCATGTTGCTGCGCATCAGGCTTGGTATGCGGCGGTCAATGCCTTGCTAGACGGTTGGGGCGCCATGCGGCCGGACTACAGTGTGCTGCCCACTGCGGTGTTTGTAGCGCCGGAAGTGGCGCGCGTAGGCCTCAATGAGCAGCAGGCGCAAGCGCGTGGCTTGGCCTATGAAGTCAACCGTTTTGAACTAGCTGGCCTGGACCGTGCCCTGTGTGACGCAGCGCATGGCGCATTGCCTGCTGGTTTTGTCAAGGTGCTCACCGTGCCGGGCCGCGATACCTTGCTAGGTGTCTCCATCGTCGGCGAGCATGCGGCCGAGTTGCGTGCACCGTATGTACTGGCCATGCGTCAAGGACTGGGTTTGAAAGCGATTTTGAGCACCATCCACATTTATCCCACGCTCAGCGAGTCGGCAAAGCATCTGGCGGGCCAATGGCAGCGCGCGCATTTACCCGCTGCCGCTATGCCTTGGTTGGCGCGCTGGAACCGCTGGCGGCGCGGCTAATCGCGCAGCGGCACAATCTGGCGGTATGCAAACAAGTTCCGGCCCTATCTTGCGCGACCTGGTGCTGGTAGGCGGTGGGCATAGCCATGTAGCGGTGCTCAAATCTTTTGGTATGCAGCCATTGGTGGGTTTGCGTATTACGCTGGTGTGTACCGATGCGCATACGCCGTATTCGGGCATGTTGCCCGGTTATGTAGCCGGCCACTACGACTATGACGAAGTCCATCTCGATCTCGTGCGCTTGTGTGCCTATGCCGGCGCCCGTTTTGTTCGCGCGCAAGTCGTGGGCATAGACCGAGAGGCGCGGCAGGTTCTACTACATGGACGCCCGCCATTGGACTATGACGTGCTGGCCATCAATACAGGCTCGACGCCGCAGGTGACGCAGTTGCAAGGCGCTGCGGACCATGTCATACCCGTCAAGCCGATTGCGGCGTTTAACGCGCGCTGGTTACAACTACTTGCCAGCGTGCGCGCCGGACAGGGTCCCCACCAAATTGCAGTGGTGGGCGCGGGTGCCGGTGGGGTAGAGCTGTTGCTGGCGATGCAATTTCGTTTGCAGGTCGAGTGCAAGGCCCTGGGCATTGCATCGCCCCGATTTGCATTGTTCTCGGCTGCAAGCGGTATCTTGCCGACGCACAACGCGGGAGTACGCGCGCGCTTTATGGCCACTTTGCAAGCGCGCGGGGTGCAAGTGCATCTGGGTGCGCGGGTGCAGGCGGTCAACGCCAAGGGGGTGCAGCTGGTGCGCAGTGTTGCTTCGAGTTCTGTGGCGGCAAATGCGCAGCGCATCACAAATCAAAACGATGGTCTTGCATCAAGCCAGGCCTTTACGCTAGAACAAGTGAACGCCGATGCGGTGTTCTGGGTCACCCAGGCAGCCGGTGGCAGCTGGCTGGCGTCCACCGGCTTGGCGCTCGATGCAGATGGCTTTGTACGCGTCAATCGGTTCTTGCAGTCGGATACCGACGCGCGTATTTTTGCAAGCGGCGATGTGGCGGCCTTTGGACCGCACTCTTTGGAAAAAGCTGGCGTGTTTGCGGTACGCATGGGTATGCCGCTGGCAAGCAATCTGCGCCATGCTTTGTGTGGCCTGCCCCTGAAGGCTTACCGGCCGCAAAAGCGCTGGCTTGCCTTGATAAGCACCGGCGACCGCTATGCGATCGCCTCGCGCGGTATGTTGGGCTTTGCCGGCGCCTGGGTCTGGCGTTGGAAAGACCATATTGACCGGAGCTTTATGCAGCGCTTTTCAGATCTGGGCGTTACCGCGATGGCGCCCCTGGCAGCGGGCACGCCTACGCTGGCGCATTTTGCCGATTTGGACGCCCAAGAACGCGAACAGGCGCAACAGGCGCAGGCCATGCGCTGCGGTGGCTGCGCCGCCAAAGTGGGTGCCGGTGTGTTGAGTCGGGCCTTGTCAGGCTTGCAGACTTTGCAAAACCCGGACGTGCTGATTGGTCTGTCAGCGCCCGACGATGCGGCACTGGTGCGCATTCCAGCAGGCAAAGCGCAGGTGCAAACCGTAGATTTTTTCCGCGCTTTTATTGACGACCCCTATCGCTTCGGCCAAATTGCAGCTAACCATGCGCTGGGTGATATTTTTGCCATGGGTGCCGCGCCGCATACAGCCACGGCAATAGCGGTAGTGCCGCCGGGCTTGGACCGGCAGACCCAAACGCTGTTGTCGCAGCTCATGGCCGGTGCGGTGCAGGTACTGAATGCCGCGGGCTGCGCGCTGGTTGGCGGCCACAGTGGTGAGGGACCGGAGTTGTCGCTCGGCTTTGCTATTAATGGCCTGGTGGATGTGGATGCGCAAGGCCAGCCGGTGCAATTGATGCGTAAAACCGGTGCACAGTCCGGTGACGCATTGATTTTGACCAAGCCACTGGGCACCGGTACCTTGTTTGCGGCCCATGCGCTGGGCCGCGCCCGTGGGCGCTGGGTCGAGGCGGCGCTGGATAGCATGGCGCAATCGAGTCAGGCTGCTGCAAACGTATTGCCGCAGTTTGGCGCCCGAGCTTGTACCGACGTAACCGGGTTCGGCTTACTCGGCCATTTGGTGGAGATGTTGCAAGTCCAAGCCTTGGGCGCGCAGTTGCAGCTCTCAGCACTACCCGTGTTGGACGGCGCACTTGAGTGCATGCAAGACGGTATTTTCAGCTCATTGCACAGCAGTAATGCGCAGCGTGGGTCTGCTATCGCAAACCCCGACCTTGGCTCTGGGGCATCAAAATCTTCGACGCCAAATCATCCTATGCGCCAAGCTTTGCTATTTGATCCGCAAACCGCAGGTGGACTACTCGCTAGCGTTCCTTGGGAACAGGCACAGGCTTGCGTACAAGCCCTCAAAGCGCATGGTTACGTGCATAGCGCGGTGATAGGCAGAGTGTGTGTGACGTCCGATTTCAAAGCGCCGGTCGCGCTCGTGGAACAATAGGGGCATGACGCAAGAATTAGCGCCACCCTCTGCAGACTCTGTGGTCACGGGTGAAGAAGCCAGGGCTTTGGGTGCCCAACCCGCCACGCGCCCTTATCGGCGGCCGGAACATTTGGTGCTATGGGGCCTGGGCCCGGCACATCTGCGTTTGCTGGAATATTTCAAGCGCAATCCTTTGCCGCATGTGCGCATCACGGTTTTGTCCCAGCAGGCCCAGACTTTTACGCCGCGCAAACTGGCGCGCTATGTGGCCAATGAACTCACGCTGGCCCAATGCATGAACGATGCCGAACCCTTGTTGCAACAAGCCGGCGTGCAGTGGACCGGACGCCAAGGGCGTGGCCTCAATGTGGTGTCGCGCACCGTACTGCTTGATGATGGGCAAACCCTGGGATACGACGTCTTGTCCATCAATACCGGGCCATTGCCGCACCGGGAGGCGATAGAGGCGGCAATGCCGGGCGCGCGTGAGCATGGCTTATTTGTCCCTCCTCTTGAAGGCTTTGTCCATATCTGGCCCAAAGTCTGCGGTCTGGGCCGCACGCGTGCGTTGCGCATGGCAGTGATCGGGCCTGGCATTGAAAGCTTTGAACTCGCCTTGGCTGTGCGCCAGCGCATGCCAACGGCTGCGGTGACGTGGATCATCGGCCCGCACCATGGTCAAGACAGTGGTCATAGCGAGGCTTTGCACCAGCGTATGCTGCAACTATTACGCGAGCAGCGGGTAACCGTACTGTACGAAAACGTTGCTGCTTTTACGCGCGATGATGTGCTTCTCGCCAGTGGGGCGCTATTGGCCTGCGATGTACCGATCCTGGCGCTTTCGCGATCGCCTGCCGGATGGCTTGCCACCAGTGGTCTGACCTTGCAGGCGGAGGGCGCGGGGGTAGAGACCGACGCGCAGGAGCGCAGCATCAGTCACCCGGAAGTCTTCCATGTGTGGCGCGATAGTGCGGTGCTTGCATCGAATGTGCATGCGTTAATGCGGTCGGCACCCACCAAATTGCAGGCTGCGCCAGTAAAAAGTGCGCAATTTATCTACGCAGGTGCTAGCCACGCCTTGTGGGCTTGGCGTGGGCAATTCCTGCAGGGGCGTACGGTGGCTTGGTTAAAGAAATTCTTGAAAATCTAATCACCATTTTTTTGATGGAGGTATGCGATGGATGCTATCGAAACCCAACCCGCCGACGCACCGGACCTGCCGCAGCGCAAAGTCGATGCCCTTTTGCAGCATTACGGGCTGAGCCATGAGCATCCCATCAATGAGCTGATCCATTTTTTTGCCATCCCGGCCATCATGCTGAGTTTGGTGGGTTTGCTGTTTGCTTTGCACCCGTTGGCCGCGCTAGCGTCGATTGCCGTGAGCATGGTGTATTACGCGCGTCTGTCATGGCCTTTTACGATTTGTATGTTGCTGATCTGGTCTGTTTTGTTGGCGGTGGTGGATGCATTGCATGTGCACGGCCTCCTGGTGCCCGTCAGTGTTTTGATTTTTGTGGTCGCCTGGATTTTTCAATTCATCGGGCACCACCTGGAGGGGAAAAAACCTTCGTTCTTTGAAGATGTGCAGTACCTGCTGGTCGGACCCCTATTTGTCTTGAGCAAAGCTTTCGAACGCATGGGCTTGCGCTGGTAAGTTCGATGGCGCTGCGTCTTTTTGCATTTTTTCGCACTGCTAACTATCAGGTAGTAGGCTGATGGCGCGGGTGGCGGTGCTAGGCGCCGGTTTTGTAGGTTTGTCGTCGGCGTTTCACTTGATGCGTGATGGCCATGAAGTGACCTTATACGAACCGCTGGGAGCCGCCGGAGGGGCCTCTTTTGGCAATGCCGGCACTTTTGCCAATTACGCTTGTATCCCGGTAAACAACCCGACGGTGTTTCGCGACCTACCTCGTTATCTGTTTTCAAGCCAAAGCCCATTGCGGGTGCGCTGGGCCCATCTTTTTTCTCTTGCCCCATGGTTGGCGCGCTTTTTATGGCATTCCACACCCAGCCGCTATACCGAGACGGCCACGGTCTTGTCACATCTGCTAGCCCGCGCCCAAAGCGGCTATGACGCGATGGTTGCCGAGGCTGACTTAAGCCGCTTCATACGGCCGCAGGAATGTTTGTATCTCTATTCAAGCGCGCAGGCATTTGACGGCGCCCGTGAAACTTTGGAATTGCGCCGCCGTTTAGGGGTTTCATCCGAAATTCTTGATGCTGCAGCAATTGCGGAACTAGAGCCGCAATTAAGTCCGATTTTTCATCGTGGCGCCTTGTTTGGCGGATCTTGGCATTTGAGCGATCCGTCTGCGTTTTTGCATGCTTTGTTGGCCTATTTGCAGGGCAAAGGCCTGCTCGTCCATTCCTTAGCGGTGCAGACATTGCGAGCGGACGCGCATGAGGTCCGGGTGCGTGGGGTCGGCCATGAAGCGGCTTACGATTACCTGGCCCTATGTGCCGGTGTGCATTCCAAAACGCTCGCCGCGCAGTGCGGT
>CAMDHL010000163.1 GCA_945898105.1 Comamonas sp. lk
GAGTCCAAGACCTACATTCAGGCCTTGCCCTATATGGACCGCCTGGACTATGTGTCCATGATGTGCAATGAGCACGCCTATTGCCTGGCCATTGAAAAGTTGCTGGGTATCGAAGTGCCTATCCGCGCGCAGTACATCCGCGTGATGTATGCCGAGATCACCCGCTTGCTAAACCACCTGATGTGGCTGGGCTCGCATGGCAATGATTGCGGTAGCTCGACGATTCTGATTTACACCTTCCGTGAGCGCGAAGATTTGTTCGACATGTACGAAGCTGCCAGCGGCGCCCGCATGCATGCTGCGTATTTCCGGCCCGGCGGCGTCTACCGCGATCTGCCTGACACCATGCCGCAGTTCAAGGCCAACAAGATTCGCAACGCCAAAGGCATTGCCGAACTTAACGCCAACCGCCATGGCTCGCTGCTCGACTTCATCGAAGATTTCACCCAGCGCTTCCCGCAGTGTTTGTCCGAATACCACACCTTGCTGACCGACAACCGTATCTGGAAGCAACGCACTGTCAATATCGGCATCGTCACCTCCGAGCGTGCGCTCAATATGGGCTTTAGCGGCCCCATGTTGCGCGGCTCTGGCATCGCCTGGGACTTGCGCAAAAAGCAGCCTTACGACGTGTATTCGGAAATGGACTTTGACATCCCCGTCGGCAAGACTGGAGATGTGTATGACCGGTATTTGGTGCGCATGGAGGAGATGAAGCAATCCAACCGCATCATCAGCCAATGCGTGCAATGGCTCAAGGCCAACCCCGGCCCGGTGATCACCGACAACCACAAAGTGGCTGCGCCTTCGCGTGAATCGATGAAGACGAATATGGAAGGCCTGATCCACCATTTCAAGCTGTTCACAGAAGGTTTTCATGTGCCCCAAGGCGAAGCCTATGCCGCCGTGGAGCACCCCAAAGGCGAGTTCGGCATCTACATCGTCAGCGATGGTGCCAACAAGCCTTACCGCCTGAAGATTCGTCCCCCCGGTTTTGCTCACTTGGCCGCACTCAATGAAATGGCCAAGGGTCACATGATTGCCGATGCGGTGTCCATCATTGGCACCATGGACATTGTTTTTGGAGAGATTGACCGATGATGTCGGATGCCACCAAGGCGCGCTTTGATCGCGAAGTCGCCAAATACCCGCCCGATCAGAAACAGTCTGCCGTGATGGCCTGTTTGTCCATCGTGCAACAAGAACAAGGCTGGGTTAGCACTGAGAACGAACGCTTGATCGCGGACTATCTGGGCATGGCGCCCATGGCAGTTCATGAGGTAAGCACCTTCTACAACATGTACAACCTCAAGCCGGTGGGCAAGTACAAGCTCAACGTCTGCACCAATCTGCCGTGCCAATTGGGCGGCGGCGCACAGGCCATGGCCCATTTGGAAAAAACCCTGGGTATCCATGCCGGCGAAACCACCAGCGACGGTTTGTTCACCCTGCAGCCGAGCGAATGCCAGGGCGCCTGCGCCGATGCGCCGGTGCTTCTGGTCAATGACCGCCATATGTGCAGCTTTATGAGCGATGAAAAGCTCGATCAGTTGATATCCGGCCTAAAGCAAGCGGAGGGCGCGCAATGACGCTGCAACAGGTATTGGCACCTTTCCAGGCTACGGGCCAGGAAACCTCTTTCCATGGTCGCCATAAGGGCGCGCAAATCCTGGCTGATCTCGATGGATCCAACTGGGGTATTGCCGCTTACCAGGCGCGCGGCGGCTACCAGGCTTTGCGCAAAATTCTGGGCCAAGACGGCGGTGAGGGCATGACGCAAGACCAAGTCATTGCCACGGTGAAAGAATCCGGGCTACGCGGTCGCGGCGGTGCAGGTTTCCCTACCGGCCTGAAGTGGAGCTTTATGCCTCGCCAGTTTCCAGGCCAAAAATACCTCGTTTGCAACTCGGACGAAGGTGAGCCGGGAACTTGCAAAGACCGCGACATCATGCAGTTCAACCCGCACACGGTGATTGAAGGTATGGCGATTGCCGCGTATGCCATGGGCATTACGGTGGGCTACAACTACATCCACGGTGAAATTTTCCAGACCTACGAGCGTTTTGAAGCCGCCCTTGAAGAAGCCCGCGAAGCCGGCTTTCTCGGTGCCAACATCATGGGCAGCAACTTCAGCTTCCAGCTGCATGCAACCCATGGCTTTGGGGCGTATATATGCGGTGAAGAAACCGCTTTGCTCGAATCGCTTGAAGGTAAGAAAGGGCAGCCTCGCTTCAAGCCACCGTTCCCTGCCAGCTTTGGTCTGTACGGTAAACCTACCACCATCAACAACACCGAGACTTTTGCGGCCGTCCCTTGGATTATCCGCAACGGTGGCGCGGCCTACCTGGCCTGTGGGAAACCCAATAACGGTGGCACCAAAATTTTCTCTGTCAGCGGCGATGTGCAGCGTCCGGGAAATTACGAAGTGCCCATGGGTACGCCTTTTGCCGAGCTACTGGAAATGGCGGGCGGCATGCGCCCCGGTCGTACGCTCAAAGCGGTCATTCCTGGCGGCTCGTCGGCGCCAGTATTGCCTGCCAGCATCATGATGGAAACCACCATGGACTATGACGCGATTGCGAAAGCCGGCTCCATGCTCGGTTCGGGCGCTGTCATCGTGATGGACGATACGCGATGCATGGTCAAGTCCTTGCGGCGCCTGTCGTACTTTTACTCGCATGAATCCTGCGGCCAATGCACGCCTTGCCGCGAAGGCACGGGCTGGCTCTGGCGCATGGTGGACCGCATTGAAAACGGCCATGGCCGCGCCAGCGACTTGGAGACGCTGGACAGCGTAGCCGGCAACATCATGGGCCGCACGATATGCGCGCTGGGTGACGCGGCGGCTATGCCAGTGCGCGGCATGCTCAAGCATTTCAGGTCCGAATTTGAACACCACATAGAGCACAAGACCTGCGTGGTCGGTGCCTACGTTTGATCGGTGCAGCACCATGGTTGAAATCGAACTCGACGGCAAAAAAGTAGAAGTGCTTGAAGGCAGCATGGTGATGCATGCGGCCGAAAAAGCAGGTACCTACATCCCCCATTTTTGCTACCACAAGAAGCTGAGCATTGCGGCCAATTGCCGGATGTGCCTGGTCGATATTGAAAAAGCCCCCAAGCCCATGCCCGCCTGCGCCACGCCGGTGACCAATGGCATGGTGGTACACACCAAGAGCGACAAAGCCATCAAGGCCCAACAATCGGTGATGGAGTTTTTGCTGATCAACCACCCGCTCGATTGCCCGATTTGCGACCAAGGCGGTGAATGCCAGTTGCAAGATTTGGCTGTAGGCTATGGCGGCTCCAATTCGCGTTACGAAGAAGAAAAGCGCGTGGTGGCGATCAAAGACGTGGGTCCGCTAATCAGCATGCAGGAGATGAGCCGTTGCATCCATTGCACCCGTTGTGTGCGCTTTGGCCAGGAAGTGGCCGGCGTGATGGAACTGGGCATGTCGCACCGCGGTGAGCATTCCGAAATTGAAACCTTCGTTGGTCAGTCGGTGGACTCCGAACTCTCGGGCAACATGATCGACATTTGCCCCGTCGGCGCGCTCACCAGCAAGCCTTTCCGCTATAGCGCACGCACTTGGGAGTTGTCGCGTCGTAAGTCCGTCAGTCCCCATGATTCGACCGGCAGCAATCTCGTGGTTCAAGTCAAAAACAACCACGTCATGCGCGTAGTGCCGCTCGAGAATGATGCGGTCAACGAATGCTGGATTGCCGACCGAGACCGTTTTTCCTATGAGGCGCTCAGCAGCCCGGACCGCCTGCATACGCCCATGATCAAGCAGGGCGGCAAGTGGTCTAGCGTCGATTGGCAAACCGCCCTCGAGTATGTGGCCAACGGCCTCAAGCAAATTAAGAGCAACCATGGTGCGCAGTCCCTTGGCGCTTTGGTCAGTCCGCACAGCACTTTAGAAGAATTGCACCTGGCCGCCAAACTGGTGCGCGGCCTGGGCAGCGAAAGCATCGACCATCGCTTGCGCAACCAAGACTTCACCGCCACTGACGGCGTTCGCCATTTGGGTATGCCCATCGCCGGTTTGTCCACCTTGCAGCGCGTTTTGTTTGTGGGCACCAATTTGCGTAAAGAGCATCCGCTCTTCGCGCTGCGTGTTCGTCAGGCGGCTCGCAGTGGTTGCGCCGTGCATGCGCTGCGCAGCGATTCGGCTAATTGGGCGATTCCTATTGCGCAGGATGTGCAAGTGCCTTCGCAAGATTGGTTGCTCCAACTGCAATCGATCGCTGCGGCTGTGGCCCAGTTGGCCGAGACCAGCTGCCCTTACAGCGCTGCGGTCAATGACCAAGCGCTAGCGATTGCCAAGTCCCTTTTAGGTGGCGAACGCAAAGCGGTGTTGCTGGGCAATGGCGCGGCGCACCATGCGCAAGCCTCGGCCTTGCAAGCCGTCGCTGCATGGATTGCGGCAGCTAGTGGCGCAAGCTTTGGATTCTTGACCGAAGCGGCTAACACCGTTGGCGCGCAGTTTGTCCAAGCCGAGCCGGGGCAGGGCGGCTTGCACGCCGGACAGATGCTCGGTGGTGCGCTCAAAGCAGTTTTGCTGCTCAATAACGAACCCGAATTTGACAGCGCTGCTGGTGCAATGGCACTAGGCCAGTTAGCGCAAGCCCAAATGGTGGTCAGCCTATCGCCTTTCAAAGCCAACATGCAGTGTGCCGATGTGTTGTTGCCCATCGCGCCCTTTAGCGAAACCTCCGGTACCTTCGTCAATGCCGAAGGCCGAGTGCAAAGCTTTCATGCCGTGGTCAAGCCGCAGGGCGAGGCCAGACCAGCCTGGAAAGTTTTGCGCGTGCTGGGCAATATGATGAAGCTTGAAGGCTTTGGTCAAGAATCCTCGCAGGATGTGCTGCACGAAATCTTCGCGGGCGTTGCGCCTGAACAGCTCAGTGCAGAGCGCTTAAACAACGACAGCAGCCAGCCGACGCAAGCGGGCCCCGGCACCGCGCCGTGTACCGCTTCCATCTATCAACTCGACGGCTTGGTGCGCCGCGCTAGCAGTCTGCAAATGACGGCGGATGCCCGCGATAGCACGGAGGTGCACGCATGATCGACACGATCTACAACGCAGGCCTGCAAGCTAGCGCTGCCGCTTGGTGGACCGC
This sequence comes from Comamonas sp. lk, assembly GCA_945898105.1. GTDB lineage: Bacteria > Pseudomonadota > Gammaproteobacteria > Burkholderiales > Burkholderiaceae_C > Allorhodoferax. The sequence goes on from CAMDHL010000163.1 coordinate 5,125, forward strand.
TGTGGTCTGGCCCGTGCTCTGGACACTGATGAAAATCTTGGTTGTACTGCTGCCTTTGCTGGGCGCCGTGGCCTACCTGACGCTTTGGGAACGTAAATTTTTGGGCTGGATCCAAGTGCGCGTCGGCCCCAACCGCGTGGGTCCGCTGGGCCTGTTGCAGCCGATTGCCGATGCCCTCAAACTGCTGACCAAAGAAATTTTGGTGCCCGCAGCGGCCAATCGTGGACTATTTTTTATAGGCCCGATTCTTACCATCATGCCGGCCCTGGCTGCCTGGGCTGTAGTGCCTTTCGGCCCGGATGTGGCGCTGGCCAACATTAACGCCGGTTTGTTGTTTGTGATGGCGATTACCTCCATGGAAGTTTATGGCGTGGTCATCGCCGGCTGGGCCTCCAATTCCAAATACGCCTTCCT
>CAMDHL010000164.1 GCA_945898105.1 Comamonas sp. lk
TTGGGCGTTGGCCTCGATCTGCTCGCGGGTCAGCGGCGGGCGGGTGCTGTTGCGCCCGGACGGGTCGCCGATCATGGTGGTGAAGTCGCCGATCAGGAAAATCACCTGGTGCCCCAAGTCCTGTAGCTGGCGCATCTTGTTAAGCACCACGGTGTGGCCTACGTGGATGTCAGGTGCCGTCGGGTCCAGTCCCAGTTTGATACGCAGCGGGGTGCCGGTGGCCTCGGAGCGAACGAGCTTTTTTACCCAGTCGTCCTGGGGAATAAGCTCTTCGCAGCCGCGCAGGGTGACGGCTAGGGCGTCGCGGACGAGGTCGGACATGGGCAGGGAGGTGGTCGGGACTGGGTGCATAAAAATCAGGAGGGCCGTAAGTTCAGCCCGATATACTCAGCCCCTCGTTAATTATTCGGGCGCTAGCGGAAAAGGCATTTTAGTCCCCGCTTGCGTCACAAAGAGCGCCCAGCTTTTTGCTGGTGCACTTGCCCCAGAGGTCGCGATTGCTAACTGATTTGCTCCATTCCGCCCAGAAGGTGGCCTTGGATGTGGCGGCGTCTATTCACCGCCATCCAGGCCGACTCCTGTCGGGCCTTGCCCTGTTGCTCGTTGGCGCAACCGGGGGTAGCTATGCGCTGGTCTCGCTCGCCCCTGACGATTCACAATTGGCCGTTCGTACCGTAGTGGAAACGGTGCAACCACTGGCCATCGAGCCGCAGCGCGATTTGCTAGCTGCACAGGCCATGCGTTTGTACCGCAGCGATGTAAGCCGCAGCACGGATACCGCGGATAGCTTGCTACGCCGCCTGGGTGTTAGCGACCCAGCGGCGTCCGCCTTTTTACGCTCCGACCGTATTACACAGAAAAATCTGCTGGGCCGCGCAGGCCGTAGTGTGCAGGCTGAAGTCGACGAACGCGGCCATCTTGTCTCACTTGCCGCGCGCTGGAGCCCCGAGGATGACGGCACGTTCACCCGCTTAACGGTGCTTGGCGCTGCGGGTGCCTGGAAGTCGACCTTGGAAACGCTGCCGCTGACTTCCAGCACGCGTATGGCCAGTGGCACGATTCAAAGCTCCTTGTTCGCTGCCACCGACGATGCGCGTATTCCTGATGGTGTGGCCGTCCAGATGGCGGAAATTTTCTCTGGCGACATCGATTTTCACCGCGCCTTGCGCAAGGGAGACCGCTTTGTGGTCGTCTACGAAACCCTTGAGGGGGACGGAGAGCCTTTGCGGTCCGGAAGGGTGCTGAGTACCGAATTTGTCAATGCCGGTAAATCCTTCCAGGCCTTGTGGTTTCAGACCCCACAATCTGGCTCAACCAGCCAGGCAAATGCCAAAGGTGCTTACTACAACATGCGTGGTGAGAGCTTGCATCGTGCGTTCTTAGCCTCGCCGGTGGCCTTTTCGCGTGTTACCAGCGGTTTTGCGATGCGATTCCATCCGATTTTGCAGACCTGGCGCGCGCATCTGGGCGTGGATTACGGCGCGGTGACCGGCACCCCCGTGCGCACCGTGGCCGATGGCACAGTGGAATTTTCCGGGGTGCAAGGCGGTTATGGCAATGTGGTTATCGTGAAGCACGGCGGCAACACCACGACGGTGTATGCCCACCTGAGCCGCATCAACGTGCGCAGTGGCCAGCGCGTTCAGCAAGGTGACAACCTTGGTTTGGTCGGGGCCACCGGTTGGGCGACGGGTCCGCATCTGCATTTTGAGTTCCGTGTGAACGGCGTACACAAAGACCCCATGACGATAGCGCGTCAAGCCGAGGCCACTCCGGTCACCGCTGCCTTGCGGCCTGCATTCGACCGTGTGGCAGGTCTGGCGCGTCAGCAGTTGATGGCGGCAGCGCAAGTGCACGTCGGCAACGTCCAGTAAGGCGGGCGGCCGCAGCGCATGCCCGGCCTGTATATTGGTTTAATGTCGGGCACCTCGCTCGACGGCGTGGACGGTGTTTTGGCCCAGCTGGGCGATGCGCCCTTTAGCGCACAGGTTCTGGCGCGTACCAGCTTGGATATGCCGACGGCATTGCGCCAGGAGCTTCTCGCACTCAATACCCCAGGACCTAACGAGATCCATCGTGCTGCTTTGGCCGCCAATACCTTGGTCGGCTTATACGCCCAACTGGTGGAGCAGCTTGTGCATGCAGCCAAGGTATCGACACAGGAGGTTCAGGCGATCGGCGCCCATGGACAGACCGTCCGGCATCAACCAGGCGCCTTTGATGGGGTTGGCTATACCGTGCAGCTGAACCAGGCAGCCTTGTTGGCAGAACGCACCGGCATTGATGTGGTCGCAGACTTTCGCAGCCGTGACCTGGCTGCCGGAGGGCAGGGCGCACCCTTGGTACCGCCCTTTCATCAGGCCTTATTTGGCGACGCCGTAGAGGGGCGCGCTGTACTCAATATTGGCGGGATTTCGAACCTTACTTTTTTGCCCGCTCAATCGGAGCTGGGTGATAGCCTGGGCTTATTGGGTTTTGACTGCGGTCCGGGCAACGCACTCATGGACGCCTGGTGCGAGCAGCACACAGGCGCGCGCTATGACGCACAGGGCCAATGGGCTGCGCAGGGCCAATTGCATGCCGGCTTACTGGCCGCTCTGCTAGACGAGTCTTTTTTTACACAAAAACCGCCTAAAAGCACCGGCCGCGATACGTTCAACCGGACTTGGCTTGACCGCAAACTGGCAAATTTTGCGCCGATAGAGCCGGTCGACGTGCAAGCTACCCTGACCGAATTGACGGCCCGAGCCTGTGCGGGCAGCGCGCATTGGGCGCCTGGCGCCTGTGGGCGATGGCTGGTGTGCGGCGGTGGCGCGCGCAATCTGTTTTTAATGCAACGCTTACAAAAGCTGCTGCCCGAGGTGACTTTAAGCACGACGCAGGTGCTGGGCGTTGCGCCGCAAGATGTGGAGGCGCTGGCGTTTGCTTGGTTGGCGCAGCAGGCGCTGCGTGCCAGCCCGGCCAGCCTGCCCAGTGTGACCGGCGCGCGCGGTGCCCGGATTCTGGGTGCTATTTACCGGGCTTGAGTCCGGCAGCGAGATGCCTAATTAAGCTGAGAACGATGAGCCGCAACCGCAGGTGGTCGTTGCGTTAGGGTTTTTGATAACGAACTGCGCACCTTGCAGGTCTTCCTTGTAATCAATTTCCGCACCGACCAAATACTGGTAGCTCATCGCGTCGATTAGCAGGGACACGCCATTTTTGGTCATGGTCGTATCGTCTTCATTGGTGATTTCATCGAATGTGAAGCCGTATTGGAAGCCCGAGCAGCCGCCGCCTTGCACGAACACGCGCAATTTCAAGTCGGGGTTGCCCTCCTCCGCAATCAAATCTGCGACTTTGGATGCGGCACTGTCGGTAAACAGTATCGGTGCGGGCATCTCTGTGGGAAGGGCTTGGGCAACTGCATTCATAGGTAGTCCAGGAAGAAAAATAGTGACGCTGTAATAGTACAGTATTTCAGTCGGAAATGAAATCAGGCAGGATTTGCCTCGGTCGTCAGTGGGGCTTTTTGATCGCCGCTCAGGATAGGCGTCAGACGGCCTGCGATCAGCGCACCCTGATGCATTTCAAGGGCTCCATAGGCCACATCGCCTTCGATACGGGCATTGGGCTGCAACTCCAGCATCAGTCGCGCAGTCACTGCGCCTTTAATCGAGCCATTGATGATGATGTGATCGGCCGTGATGTTGCCCACGATGCTGGCCGATTCCGCGATGACCAAAATGCTCGCCTGATGGTCGATCGCCGTGATATTGCCCGCGATCTCGCATTCAATACGGATGCCATCACTGAAAAAAATATCTCCCGCGACCCGTGCGCCCTTCGCAACCAAGCTTTTCAATGGGGGCTGCTTTTTTTTGTTAAACATGGGGCTCCTTACCGCGTGACTACGCTTTTAGCGACGATCACAGTTTAATGGTTTGGCTGGCGCGCACCGTTGAGCCATCCATCACTTTGGCCGTAAGACCCTTGACGCTAACTTGCGGCGGTATATCCAATGAACCCTCCAGACGGCCGTATTGCGTGACCTTCAGCGGAACGGTCGCCAGGGGTCCGCTCCACGGTTTGCCGTTGGACACCCCCGTCACCATGATCTCCAGTCGTCCGACCAGCTCAGGCGCGTTCTTTTTGCTTTGAATCACCAGCACCTGCCAACGGATTTTTCCATTGTCAAAGCTCTCCGCCTGCAAACCGCGGATAGCAACGGCATCGGCCGAGTCAGTCGGGATTAACTTCTCGAAAAAACCCAGGTCATCTCGCAGGCGGCGGTTCTCCTCCTCCAATTGCTTGATCCGAGAATTAACCTGCTCGCTAGATGCTTTTTCCGCAGCAACCAAAGTGCCTGCGGTGTTGGCAATGGATTGGGCCTGATCGCGCTGCTCGCGCGCCGCGTCCGTTTCTGACCTGAGCGCATCAATTTGCGCGCGCAACTGCAGCATTTCTGCCTGACCGCCGTTTTCCAAACCGGCGATGTCACGGCCGAATTCGAAGGCCCAAAGGGCAATGGCGCCGCAAAAACCCAGCATGATCGCAGCCACTGCCCAGCGCAGCGGCCAGGGCATGGCGCTGCGCACCGACATGCGCGGGGCACTGATAGTGAGTCTGCGTCGTAATAATCTGAATCGCACCCTTTTGACCTCTCACAAACACAAAGACCGCCCTGGGGCGGCCCTTGTGGCAGACCCAATTGGGGTTTAACGCTTAGAGAACTGCTTACGACGGCGTGCGCCGTGGAAGCCGACCTTCTTACGTTCGACTTCACGCGCATCACGCGTTACGAAACCGGCCTGGCTGAGCATAGGCTTGAGCGTTGCATCGTAATCGATCAGCGCACGGGTAATTCCGTGGCGCGTAGCCCCGGCCTGGCCCGATTCGCCACCACCGGCCACGTTGACCATGATGTCGAAAGTTTCCGCATGGTTGGTCAGCAGCAAAGGCTGCTTGCAAATCATGATGGAGGTTGCACGGCCGAAGAAATTTTCGATCGCCTTGCCGTTGACCACGATCTGGCCCGAACCCTTTTTCAGGAAAACGCGCGCAACGCTGGATTTGCGACGGCCGGTTCCATTGTTCCAATCACCGATCATTTTGCGACTCCTGCGATTTCAAGCACTTTGGGCTGTTGTGCGGTATGGGGATGCTCGGCACCGCCGTACACCTTGAGCTTTTTGATCATCGCGTAGCCAAGCGGCCCTTTGGGCAGCATGCCCTTGACGGCTTTTTCCAAAGCGCGGCCGGGGTGTTTGGCTTGCATATCGCGAAAATTGGTGGCTGTGATACCGCCGGGATAACCCGAGTGACGGTAGTACACCTTGTCCAGGGCTTTGGCACCCGTGACACGCAGTTGGGCTGCATTGATGACGACAATATAGTCGCCGGTATCGACGTGAGGCGTGTAAATGGCCTTGTGTTTGCCGCGCAAACGGAGAGCAACTTCGCTGGCTACTCGTCCGAGGACCTTATCGGTCGCGTCAAGCACAAACCACTCGTGCACGACCTCAG
>CAMDHL010000165.1 GCA_945898105.1 Comamonas sp. lk
GGGCGCGAACGTTGCCATATTTACGGAGGCGGCACCCAAAGCGCCGCATAGTCTGCGATGCGCCATTGTGGCGCATCATGATGACCGTCCTGCGACTAGCGAAGGGGTACGCTAAGGCTGAGTCCCACCATCCAGTTTTGGGGCATGGCTGGCTCGTAGAACTGCAACGCGCTTTGGTTAACGATAATCGAGCCGACATAGCGCTCATCAGCGATGTTGTTAAGCCGCCCATAAAGTGTCAGTAGTGCTTGGTTCCAGGCCCAACGCTGGCTAAGCGCTAGGTTAAAAACATTGCGCCCATCAGCCGATTCGGTATTTAAGTCATTGGCGAAAATTCGGCCAGACTGTTGCCATTCCAATGCGACACGCGTCCCATTGGGTGCCTTTTTCCCGGTGCTGAGCGGTTCACTAGACCAGGCTAACTCAGCGAAGGTTGACGCCTGCGGGATTCCAGGTATTTTTTTGCCGGCACTCACTGTTCTGGTGCTGGGTACATTGCTCACAACAAAAATAGAGCTGAACTCCTGCGAGTACTGTGCGTCGATGGACGATGCTGACAGGCTGGCAGAAAAGTGGTTGGCAAATTGTGTATTGAGCGCAAACTCCCAGCCACGGCGCGTTGTCCCCGGTGCATTTTTGAAGGATGTTTGGCCGCCAGAATTGACTGCCGACACAATCTCGTCGGTGGTATCAATTTGGTACATCGCAAAGTCAAGCCGCGTTTGTCGCAGCGGCGTCCACTTAGCGCCAATCTCATAATGGCGACTCTTGGAGGCATTGAGAAGCGGATTAAAAAGTGGCGTCGGCCTTTGAAGTGACGTTGTCGAATACGCCATCTCTGCCAAGGTCGGACTTTCAAAGCCTTGACCATAATTGGCGTAAAGGTTAAGCGTGTCATCCGCATGCCAAGTAATGCCTAGCACCGGGCTGCTAGCACCGAAATTGGCATTGCCGGAACCATCTATGTTGTCTAGCAAATAATTGTCAGTACTGTTGAATGAAACATTGCTTTGTCGAAAGCCGCCAACCAGGGAGAATTGTTCCGACACATGTGCGGTCGTTTGCAAGAAAAAGTCGCTGTTTTGCGCCTGGCTGTCTTCGTCACGCGTCGGTGAGCCAGCAGTCTTTTCCCCTGCCGCGGCAGCACCGCCAGTGCGGCGTTCGGTGGACCTATCAAACTCATAGCCACCAGCCACTTCTAAAGGCACATCACCCCAATTGAAACGACCGTTGTACTGCAGTCCGGTGCCGTAGTAGGTGCGCCCCAGGTTGACCCAAGTGCCCGCACCTAGTGCGGTGGCCTGGTACTGCAGGTTTTCGCGTGTACCGTAATAGACCCGCGTAGATATGGAGCTATCAGCATCCAGTACGTATTTTATGGAAGTGCCTAGTTGGCTTTGCGAGACAATTTTTCGAGTTCCGTTTTTTATGGCATTGGGGCCCGCCTCCGTGGGATCAGCAATAAGTCGATCTTGCTTCAACCCCAAAGGGTCCTGCGCCAGCGGCATATCAAACTGGTTGAATACCACGTTGACTTTAGTTTGTTCATTAGGCTGAAAGCTCAGCTTGCCGTTGAATTGTTTGCGCTCAGCAGCGCTGTTGGCGCGGTAGCCGTCGGTAGAGAAAGTGCCATAGTCAGCAACCAGTCCGAAGTCGCCCACGGTATCGGAAAACTGATAGTCGGCGCGGCGCAAGCCATAAGAGCCAAGGTAGTACTGGTAGTCCACGGTTGGCACTTTGGATGCCTCTTTGGTAAAAGCTTGAATCACGCCGCCGGACGAATTTCCATACAGTTGTGCCAAGGGACCGCGCAGCACCTCAATGCGGTCGGTGGATGTGAGGCTGACCGAGGATGACTGGCCTTGGCCGTCTGGTGTGGTGGCTGGGATACCGTCAATCATGAGGCGGATGCCGCGCACGCCAAAGGCCGAACGGGCGCCAAAGCCGCGGATAGAGATTTGTAAGTCCTGGGCGTAGTTTTGCCGCTCCAGAATGGTCAGCCCTGGGGCGCGGACAAGGGATTCGGACAAGTTGATCTGTGGGCCACCGCTCTCTATGGCTTGGCGGTCGATGCGCTGGACGGCGGCGGGCGCGTCAAAGCTACGCATTTCTGCGCGTGATGCGCTGATAACCACATCTTCCAACTGCTGGGCATGGGCTGGCGCAAGGCCGAGAGCCGCGAGCGCTGCCAAATAATAGCTATGAGATGTAGGTCGCGGCATTGCGTGTTGCTCCGTAGGGAATAAGGTGCGGGCTGGTGCAGGCCGTCGGCTAGGCCTGCCCGTTGCATGAAGTCGAAGCCAATTCTAGGGTTGCTGGTCAGAAAACCATTTGAAAATTTTTTCAAATGGCGACTGAATAAATAGATGAGCCCGGCATGTAAAAACCTAGGGTTTTCACTATGGAACAAATTTTCCTAAACCGTAAAGTGTCTACAAGCGCTGCCTGTTTGAGTTTTTCATGCGGGGTTAGGTGCTGCCGGGATGGATGTTTGTGACGGACTCGCCCGGATAATTTGACCAATGGAGATACTATGAATCACATCCTGCACAAGTTAGTGCGCCGTACTGCAACTTCCCTCGCAATCGGTATGGCTTTCACTCTGGGAGTCGGAGGTGCCTTTGCCCAGGTTGGCGCCGATGCGTCCAACCTGCAAAAACTGGGCTCATTCAAACGTACCGATACGCCTCCTCCTAAGAAGTTTACTCAAGGAGGCGTCTACGCCGACAACCTGAAGAAGATGCTGACCAACGTCAAGTTGCCAGATGGCTTCAAGATCGAGTTGTTTGCCATAGCCCCAGACGCGCGCGCCATAGCGGTCAGCCGTAACACTGCAGCGGTATGGATTAGCACCCGTAAAAATACGGTGTATTTCGCTAATGACCGCGACATGGACGGCGTAGCCGATACCGTCGAAGATTTCAGCCCTAGCGTGAAGTTCGACATTCCCCATGGCCTGTGCTACACCGACGATGGTTTCTTGTATGTGGTGGAGCGTAACCGCGTCATGATGTTCCCTGCGGTGGAGTACTTCACCGAAGGCTCGGACACCGTGGCCTTTGCCGTGGTGAAGCAGGGCGATCTGATTCCTGCCGACGAAGAGTCGTACAACCACACCGCACGTGCCTGCACGATCGGGCCGGATAACCGCATTTACATCACCCTGGGCCAACCCTTTAACGTGTCCCCACCGGAAAAGCAAGACTTGTATAAGAAAGTCGGCATCGGCGGCATCGTTAGCTTTAACCGCGATGGCGGCGATCGCAAAGTGGTCTTGACCGGTCTGCGTAACTCTTCCGGCTTGGCTTTCAACCCCAAGGACAAATCCCTGTGGTGGACAGACAACCAAGTGGACGGTATGGGCGATGAAACGCCTCCCGGTGAGCTGAACAAAGTGCCTGTGGGTGCCGATGGAAAATTGGCCCACGGCCTATGGTACGGCCATCCCTACTATGGCGGTGGCGATGTTCGCACCGACGACTACAAGGGTAAGCAAATCCCTAAAGAGATGGCTGACAAATACGTCAAACCGCAAGTGGAGACGATTGCCCATGCCGCTGACCTGGGCATGATGTTCTACACCGGAAACATGTTCCCGGCCAAGTACAAGAACGCGATCTTCAGCGCCCAGCACGGTTCCTGGAATGCAGTCAAGCCACGTGGTGCCCGTGTGATGGTTACTTACCTGGACGACAAAGGCAACGCCACCAAGCACGAGCCTTTTGCAGAAGGCTGGATGACCTCTTCGGGCTTCTATCTGGGACGCCCCATGGATGTGCAGCAGTACGTCGATGGCTCTATCCTGGTGTCTGACGACAAGGCTGGTGCGGTCTACCGCATCACCTACCAGAAGTAATCTTCTGTGATCCTAGCGGGCTGGGCGTTTTGTCCGGCCCGTTTTTTTATGCAATCCCAATGAGTCATTGAACCTATGAAATTCCTAATTCCCCTGACGCTTGCGGCTGCAATGCTGAGCCAAACCGTTTGGGCGGGAGATGCCGACGCAGGCAAGGCCAAATCCATGCCTTGTGCTACTTGCCACGGCCTCAATGGCATGTCCACCTTGAATGAAGCGCCTAACCTGGCAGGGCAGCCCTTGATTTACCTGATTGAGCAAATGCGCGCCTACCGCAGCGGCAAGCGCCAAAATGAGATCATGAGCATCATGGCAAAGCCCCTTACTAACGGTGATATAGACGACCTGGCCGCTTGGTACAGCTCCATCAAAGTCGAAGTAAAGTAGCTTTTCCCGCCGCGCCGCCGCGCCGCCGCGCACCAGGTTTGCGGTGCGCCTGCCTCAGTCCCCCAGGCCCCGATGGGTCTCATCAGATTTGGGTTGGGACCAATATTCATGCAGCACATGAATTTTTTTAGTCCTAACCAAACTAGGTGCCTTCAAGAAAACCAACACGCCGCCGCCCAAGCGCATTGCGCAAGACCCGGCCTATATCGCCAATCTGAAGAAAACGCTCACCAACGTCAGGATGCCTGACGGATTCAAGATTGAAGTGTTTGCCATCGTGCCGGACGCGCGTACGATCGCCGTGAGCCGCAATACCGCCGCCGTTTGGGTCGGCACCCGCAAGAACAACGTCTATTTCGCCAATGACCGCGATATGGACCACGTGGCGGACACCGTGGAAGACTTCAGCCCCAACGTCAAATTTGATATCCCTGCCGGTGTTTGCTACACGCCCGACGGGTTTATGTATGTGGTTGAGCGCAATCGCGTCATGATGTTCCCTGCGGTGGAATATTTCACCGAAGGTTCGGACACCGCAGCTTTTGCCGTGGTGAAACAGGGCGATCTGATTCCTGTCGAGGAAGAGTCCTACAACCACACCGCACGTGCCTGCGCGATCGGGCCGGATAACCGCCTGTACATCACCATGGGCCAGCCGTTCAATGTATCGCCGGCTGAAAAAGTGGATATGTACCGCAAAGTGGGTATCGGCTCCATCCTAAGCTTCAACCGCGATGGTGGCGACCGCCAAGTGATTGCCACCGGCGTGCGCAATTCCTCCGGCTTAGCTTTCAATCCCAAGGATGGCAGCCTTTGGTTCACCGACAACCAGGTGGACGGCATGGGTGACGAAACGCCTCCCGGCGAGCTGAACAAAATCCCATCGGTGGGCGGCAAGCTAGTAAAAGGTGGTTGGTATGGCCACCCCTACTATGGTGGTGGTGACGTGCGCACCGACGACTACAAAGGCAAAACGATCCCTGCCGACATGGCAACTGCCTATGTGAAGCCCCAAGTGGAAACGATCGCCCACGCGGCGGATCTGGGCATGATGTTCTATACCGGCGACCAGTTTCCCGCCAAGTACAAGAATGCCATCTTCAGCGCGCAGCACGGTTCTTGGAATGCGGTTAAGCCCCGTGGCGCGCGCGTCATGGTCACTTACCTGGATGACAAAGGCAATGCAGCCAAAAGTGAACCTTTTGCTGAAGGCTGGATGACTCCAGCGGGCTACTACCTGGGCCG
>CAMDHL010000166.1 GCA_945898105.1 Comamonas sp. lk
GATTCGCCGTGGCGGAACTCGTCATTGCACCAGCGCTCAAACCAGTGGAAGATGGGATGAAAACGCTTATCCGGATTTCTTTCCAGTTGGCGGAAGATGGTGATGTAGCGGGCGTAGCCGATTTTTTCGGAAAGGTAGGTCGCGTAAAAGATGTACTTGGGCTTGAAGTAGGTGTAGGCCTTGGTGCGCTTTAAATCGCCCAGATCGATGCCCAGACCAAAGTCTTTGAGCGACTGGTTGATGAAGCTGGCGTGGCGCGATTCATCGCGGGCCATATAGCGCATCAGCTGCTTGATGTCCGGGTTTTCGACGTTTTTAAAAATCTCGTTGTACAAAATGCAACCCGAAAATTCGGAGGTCAAAGAGGAGATTAGAAACTCTAAAAACTCCTGGCGCATCTCCGGGCTGACTTGCGAAAAGCGCTCGGCGACTTCTTTGGCAAATTCGGGGGTGCGTTGAAAATGGTCGTGGTTGTTATCGCCTTCGTACTCGGCCATCATCGCGTCCCACTCGGTGCGCATGGAGGACACGTCAAGGCGGTCCATCGCGGCAAAGTCCGTGGTGTAAAAGCGCGGGCTGAGCATGGTGCTCTCTACGGCTTTTTGTGAGGCTTTTTCTGGCGAATCGATGGACGGGGTCGCTTGCATGAAATTGCTCCAAGTCGGGGTTATATTTATTCAGGCTGCATCGCCAAAAAGCGGGCAAATTCAGCGGTATTTGTGGGTCCAAACGATTCTAGATCGACCCGTTGGCCCGTGGTGGGATCCATCAGAGTGACCCGGCCATCGACACGGGCAATCAGGTCAAAGGGCTTGTCCGAGCCGATGCCTCGGGCATGACGCTCGCGCGTCAGGGCGCGCAGGGCGCCGCGCACAAAACCTTGCTCGCCATAAAGCACCGTGAGCTTCTCGCCAGTGAGGCCGTCGGCCACCAGCACGCTACGGTCCTGCTGGTCTTGAAAAAGCAAGGAGCGCTGCACTGTGGGCGCAGCAGCACGCTGGTCCGGACCGTTGCCGGTGATACGGATAAGGCCGACCGAGATCAAGGAAAACGCAATGATGCCGCCCGCGCAGAGCAGCACCCACCGGGGGAAGCTGTCCGGTACCGTGTTGGCAGGCTTGGCGGCCAATGTGTAGCTGCTCATGTGAGGCTCACTTGCAAGGCGGGCGAAGCATGGTGGCTTGCGCTTTCCTGCACGACCGGGTTGGCCTGCATGCCGGTGGCTTGCGACCAGGCATCACGCACATGGGCGGCTACGGTTTGCACATCGGCAATGGCGCGCAGGGTGGGCTCGGGCTGATTGATGCGCCACGGACGCACGCTAGGCCACAGGTGCACCCAGGCGATGCGGTCATCGCCTTTCAGCGCCAGGCTGATGTCGCCAAAGCCGCCGTCCAGGCTGCGCACATCAGCGGCTGCAATACGCTTTAGGGGCAGGTTGAATGTCACCGTCAGCACAATACCGAGGCGCATCACGATGCGCTTATTCGTGACCGTGTAGACGGTGGTGCGCGCGGTCATCCAGGCGAGCGTCCAAACACACACCAAGCCCGTGAGCGACAGCGGGACAATCCACTTGACCGATTGCAGCAACGCCATGGTACCGGCGCCAGATTCGAGCGCTGGCCATGCACAGGCCAGCACCAGCAGACCGAAGTAAAAGACGAGCTTGCGGGCATGAAAAGCCGACGCTGCCAGGGCACGCACGTCCGGCGAACCTTGCCACACGATATGCTCATCGGGCGGCAAGCGCTCGGGCAGTCCGTACTGCGGTTCAAATTCATATTCGTGGCCGAGGTTTTCTATGGACATGGTCTTTCCTTCACATTCTGCAAATCAAGCGCAGGGCAATCAGATCAGCGGTTCGCTGCGTTTGGCATCGGCATACAACGTGCCGCCACCGTAGTAGGCGCTGATTTTTTCCTCTTCCAGCTTGGTGATCTGGTCGGGGTTGCGCAGTGCCGGCACGGCTGCGAAATGGCGGGCATAGATGGCATGCACTTCCACCTGGTTGCGGCGCACCAGCGAAAACGGGATAGGCAACAACACGGTGCGGCCATCCGCGATTTCCACTTCGAGGTAGCGGAACATCATTTCGGCCGCGTCAATCCAGATGTCCTTGACCGTACCGCCTTGTTTGCCGTCGCCGCCCATCACAGGCAGGCCGCGCGGGTCCACGTCTTGTTCTGCAACGGTGTAGTCGCTGGCAATACGCAGGGGTTGCAGCAAAGGCTTTCCGTCGAGGCTGCGCTCTGGCACGTCTTCACGCATAGACCAGGCACCGGCGCCTACGCCTGATGTCATGGCATCACCCGTAGGCTCGATCGGAGAACCTGAACCCATGCCCGTAGAGACGCCACGGATGGGTGGTTCTTTGCGCGTTAGGTCGGGCACAGTAACGCTATGGCCGCCTTCGAGCAAGAAGGTTTTGGGCTCGGGAATGGGGAACCCCTTGACCACGGCCCTCCCGCCGCTGCCGGACTCCATGGGGTAGCCCTCGCGGTGGTTTTCTTGCACAAGGTAATAGATAAGGCCTGCGAAAAAGACCCAAAACACATAAAGCAGTATTTGGGCTAGATCGACGTAGCCGGTGATGTTTCCAATTGTTTGCATGGCGACTTCTCCTTCGGTGACTACTAGGTACGTAACTCGGCTAAGCCGAGGGTTGGCGGGACTACGGGCGAAAAAACCTTGCTGCGTTTGACTAGGGGGCCAATCGCAATCAAGGTAATGAAAAGAAACAGCATTTCGACGTGATAGACCATGCTGTAACTGACAGAGGGGTCAACCATGCCAGGGCCCCACAATCCTTGTGCGGTAACGCCGCTGACCACATCACGCAGTGCACCGCCGAAAAACATGGCAATACCGGCGGCTGCAGACTGAACCGCTCCCCAGGCGCCCAGCGCCAGGCCAACAAACTGACCTTCCATGCGCATGGCCGTAAACAAGGTACCGACAGCGAACAGACCACCGCCAAAACCGATGCCTAATGCGCCTAAACGGAACAACCAGCCAGCATCCAAAGGTGCAGAAAAAATCACCGCCGAGAAAGCAGGCAAGCCGGCCAGCGCGCCATAAGCGGCAAGGCGCATCGGGTCAACGCCTTTGGCAAGTTGCCGGCTGGAGGCATAAAAGCCTAGCAAGCCACCAGCAGCGAGCATGGCGGTGAGTGCACTGGTGGCGCCGACGCTGAGCTTCAGGATTTCGCCGCCATAGGGCTCCAAAATGATGTCCTGCATATTGAAGGCTACGGTGCCAAAAGCCGTGGCCCACAAAAATCGGCGTGCCTGGGGCAAAGCGATGAACTGCGCCCACACTTCTCTGAACTTAGGCTGCACCTGGCTCTTGAGCGCGGCCACGCGCTGCGGGTTACGCGGCTCTTGCTTCCAAAGCGCAATCGCGTTGAGAACAAGTACTACCAGCGCACTGCCCTGCACTACTTGCACCAGATGCTCCGGGGTAAATTCGGACAGCAGCACGCTGAAGATCAGGCTACCGCTTACAGCACCCACCAACAGCATGGTGTAGAGCAACGCCACTACGCGCGGCCGGGTCTCTTCGCTGGCTTGGTCGGTGGCCAGCGCCAGACCCGCGGTTTGCGAAGTTTGCAAGCCAGCCCCTACCAGTAAAAACGCAATGCCCGCCGCAGCCTGGCCGACAAAATCAGGCACCTGCACCTGGCCGCGCCCGGACAAGACCAGCAGCGCAAACGGCATCACCGCAAGGCCAATAAACTGTATCAGCGTTCCGCCCCACATATAGGGCACGCGCTTCCAACCAAAGGCGGATACATGCACGTCCGACTGGTAGCCGGTGACGGCGCGAAACGGTGCCACTACCAAAGGCAAAGCCAACATCAAAGACACCAACCAGGCCGGTACGCCCAGCTCGACAATCATCACGCGGTTAAGCGTGCCGATCATCAAGGCGGTAGTCATGCCCATGGTGAATTTGAAGAGCGTCAGGCGCAGCAGACGCGGCAGCGGCAAGCCGGCGCTAGAGACGTCTGCAAATGGCAGCCAGCTGGCCGGCATTTGCTTGGCGTACTTGGCAAAGGTCTTGGCTTTCATGACCGTAACCACTCCATCGCCTGGGACTTGTAAAAGCCGCTAGATACGCGCTGGGTGCGGGCGCAAGCCCAGCCATCCAAGGCGCCGTGCGCCTTCATCAAGCGTGCAATGCGCGCTTCGGCCATGGGCTCTAGCCAAGGCGCGCGGTCACCGCGTGGAAACAAGCGGCCCAGCGAAATCATGGCGGCCAAAAGCGGGGTCCTTGGCGCAAAGGTAAAGACGATAGAGCCACTAGTGCGGTCGGCCAATTGCGCCAACGCATTCACCGCGTCATCGGTTTGGTAATGGATGATGGAGTCCATCGCGACCACATGGTCGAAGTGCCCCAAGGCGGGGTCCAGCATGTCGCCGCTATGAAACTCCACCAAATGCGCCACGTCCTGCGGAATGCGTTCACGCGCCAGATTGACCAGTGTGGGCGACAAATCAATCGCCACCACCTGCGCGCCGCGCCGCGCCGCTTCCACAGCCAGTGCGCCAGTACCGCAGCCGGCATCCAGAATGCGCTTGCCGTGCAAGTCCTCGCCCAGCCAGGACAGCAAAGTGGCGCGCATCCGATCGCGCCCGGCGCGCACAGTGGTGCGGATACGGCCCACTGGTGCATCCGAGGTCAGCGTGGCCCAGGCGGCAACGGCAGTGCGATCGAAATAATTTTCGATCTGGCCGCGTCGTTCCTGGTAGCTTGCATTACTCATGGTGTTTGCCTCAATCAAAACCCAACAGATCAAAAATATCGCGGTCCTTCATGGGCACGGCGTTGAAGGTCTCGCCGCCCAACCACAGACTGGCGGCAAGCCGCATATATTCTTTTTGTACCGCTTCGAGCTCGGGCGAATACTCCATCTCAAAGAGCGTGGACTTTTTAAGGCGGCTGCGCCGTATCACGTCCAGGTCAGGGAAGTGCGCTGCCAACTTGAGGCCGATGCGATTGTTGTATTTGTCAATCTGGTCGGTGGCCGCGCTGCGGTTGGCAATCACGCCGCCTAAGCGCACGTTGTAGTTCTTGGCTTTGGCGCCAATGGCCTGCACGATGCGGTTCATGGCGAAGATGGAATCAAAGTCGTTGGCGGTCACGATCAAGGCCTTATCCGCGTGTTGCAAGGGGGCTGCAAAGCCGCCGCACACCACATCACCTAACACGTCAAAAATCACCACATCAGTGTCTTCTAGCAGGTGGTGCTCTTTGAGCAACTTTACTGTTTGTCCGACCACATAACCACCGCAGCCGGTACCGGCGGGCGGGCCACCGGCTTCAACGCACATGACGCCGTTGTAGCCTTCAAACACAAAATCTTCCACCCGCAGTTCTTCGGAATGAAAGTCCACGGTTTCAAGCACATCGATCACCGTGGGCAGCATTTTTTTGGTCA
>CAMDHL010000167.1 GCA_945898105.1 Comamonas sp. lk
GCCTCTGCAAACACCGCGGCGCGGTGGGCATAGTCTTTGAACATGTCAAAGCTGGCGCAGGCCGGCGACATCAGTACCGCATCGCCTTCGTGCGCTAAAGCAGCGGCTTGTTCCACCGCATCGATCATGGAGCTTGCATCGTGCAGCGCGACACCGCTGCCTTGCAAGGCCTGGCGGATCAGCGCGGCATCGCGGCCTATCAGCAGCACGGCGCGCACGTACCGGCGTACTGGCAAGGTCAGGGGTGCGAAGTCTTGACCTTTGCCTTCGCCGCCCAAAATCAAAAGCAGCGAACGGTCCTGCCCCAAGCCTTGCAAGGCTGCCACGGTGGCACCCACGTTGGTGCCTTTGCTATCGTCAAAGTATTCGACTGCGTTAACCACACCCAGCGACTGCACTCGGTGCGGTTCGCCACTGTATTCACGCAGCCCGAACAACATAGGCCCTAGTGCACAGCCGGTGGCGCTGGCCAGGGCTACTGCGGCCAAAGCATTGCAGGCGTTGTGGCGGCCGCGGATGCGCAGCGCATCGGCCGGCATCAGGCGCTGCAAGAACAAGTCTTCTGCTGGTGTGTTGCGCCCCCGTTTTAGCGTCTCGTCCGCAGGCGCCGCGCGCACCAGCCAGACCACACCGTTGACTTCTTCCAGACCGTAGTCGCCATGACGCGTTGGTGTCTGCGCGCCAAAGCACAGGTGTGCACGTTGCACTGGCTTTTGCAATTTCGTACGCTGCGGTTCAGGCAGCATGGCCATGACTTGGGCGTCATCGCGGTTGAGCAGCATCAGGGAGGTTTTGCCGAAGATGCGGGCTTTAGCCTGCGCATAGTCTTGCAAGTCGGTATGCCAATCCAGGTGGTCTTGGCTGAGGTTGAGCACCGTTGCGACCGTAGGCTCAAAGTCCTCGGCATAGTGCAGCTGAAAGCTGGACAACTCCAGCACCCAGACTTGCGGCAAGGCTTGGGCTTCCAAGACCTGGGTCAGCGTGTCGAGCAGCGTTGGACCGATGTTGCCGGCCACGGCCACGGTTTTACCGGCACGCGCTACCAATTGGCCCGTCAGCGAGGTGACGGTAGTTTTGCCATTGGTGCCGGTAATCGCAATGACCTGGGGTTGGTAAGCCTGATCTTCTTGTAGTGCGCGCAAGGCTTGCGTAAACAGGCCCAATTCGCTGCCAACCCACAGGCCTTGCGCACGGGCTGCATCATTCAGGGCGCTGATGCGTGCCGGTGCCAGCCCGGGGCTGATGCAAATGCGCTGAAATGGGCCATATGCCAGCGCTTGCGCGTCCAGCGCACCGTGCACCAGACGTGCTGCTGGAATGTCTCGCGCCAGTGCCGCGGCATGGGGCGGCGCGACGCGGTCGTCGAGCACCGTCACATGCGCCCCGGCCCTCGCGCACCAGCGTGCCATCGCCAGGCCTGAGACTCCCAGACCGACGACTAACACCTGTTCCCCTTGCATGTTCATGCGCTTACCTCAGCTTCAGGGTGGACAAGCCGAGCAGGCACAGCAGCATGGTGATGATCCAGAAACGTACAACGACCTGCGTCTCTTTCCATCCCTGCTTTTCGAAATGGTGGTGCAAAGGCGCCATGCGAAACAGGCGGCGGCCTTCACCGTATTTTCTGCGGGTGTACTTAAAGTACATCACTTGTAGCATCACCGATAAGGCTTCAGCCACGAACACACCGCCCATCATGGCCAGCACAATTTCCTGGCGCACTATGACGGCGATAGTGCCCAGTGCACCACCTAATGCCAACGCACCTACATCACCCATAAAGACTTGCGCCGGATGCGTGTTAAACCATAAAAACGCCAGGCCCGCGCCGGCTATCGCCGCGCAAAAAATTAAGAGTTCACCAGCCCCGGGAATGTGCGGCAAAAATAGATATTTGGAGTAAATGACGCTGCCGGTGACATAGGCAAACACGCCTAGCGCTGAGCCCACCATCACCACGGGCATGATGGCCAGCCCGTCTAAGCCATCGGTCAAATTCACTGCATTGCTGGAGCCCACAATCACCAAATAGGTCAGCACCACAAAGCCCAGCACGCCAAGCGGGTAACTGACCTGTTTAAAAAAGGGCAACATCAAGCCAGCCTTTGGCGGCAGACTCACATCGAAACCGGAGCTAACCCAGTTGATAAACAACTCAAGCACTCGGCCGTTAGAGTTTTCCGAAATGCTAAACACCAGCCAAAGCGCCGCCAAAATGCCGATGACCGATTGCCAAAGGTATTTTTCGCGTGAAGGCATGCCTTCGGGGTCTTTGTTCACCACCTTGCGCCAGTCATCAGCCCAGCCAATCGCGCCAAATCCCAGTGTCACGATGAGGCTGATCCAAATAAAGCGGTTCGACAAATCAACCCACAACAAAGTGGAGCTGGTAATGGCGATCAATATCAGCACTCCGCCCATGGTGGGTGTGCCGCTTTTGCTGAAATGCGACTCCATGCCGTAGCCGCGTATCGGTTGACCAATCTTGAGTGCACGCAGCCGCCGGATAACGGCAGGCCCTGCTGCCAAGCCGATCAAAAGTGCGGTTGCAGCAGCTAGCACTGCGCGAAAGGTAAGGTACTGAAAAACGCGAAGAAAGCCCCACTCCGGGTACAAACTTTGCAACCATTGCGTGAGGCTCAGCAGCATGGAGCCCCCTTTGGCTTGTCATCAGGCCACATGGACAGGCTCCCCTGATGCGTGCTGTGTGGCCGCCTGCTGTTGCAGTGCGTCCAAGACTTTTTCCATGCGCATAAAGCGTGAACCCTTGACCAACATACTCGCGCTGTGCCCTAGTGCCTTTTCCACTGCTTGCGTTAAGGCGGGTAGGTTGGCGCAGTGTTGCGCTTGGCCACCGGCTTGTGTAAAGGCTTGGGTTGCGGATTGGCTGAGTTGGCCTGTGGTTAGAAGTTGCTCAATGCCTTGTTGGTGGGCGTACAGACCGGCCTGGGCATGTAATTGCGGGCCGTCTTCACCCACTTCTCCCATATCACCCAGCACCAAAAGGCGAGGTGAGGGTAGATCACGCAACACGTCGATGGCCGCCTGAACAGAATCAGGGTTGGCGTTGTAACTATCGTCCACAACTTGAATGCGGCGCATACGCCATTGCAATTGCATTGCACGCGAGCGCCCCTTAACCGGGGCAAAAGATTGCAAACCGCGCTCAATCGCCGTTGGGCTAACACCGGCAGCCAAGGCGCAGGCTGCGGCGGCCCAGGAGTTGCGCACATTGTGCTGACCGGCAATAGCCAGGCGGTACTGCAAAAGGCCGCTGGCAGCGCCCATACGCCAGCGTGCTTGCACCCGCCAGCCACCGTCCTGCCAATGCGCTTTTTCACCAAAAACCCCGTCAGCATCCTGCGTCGCGGCTGCAGCAAAACCCATTAAGTGTTGCGATGTGTTTTGCGCCATCCAATGGCTGGCATACTTATCGTCCAGCCCGAACACTGCGCAGCCGCTTGTTGGTAGCGCTGCCAGCACTGCGCCGTTTTCCGCAGCCACGGCATCGACGGTTCGCATGAACTCCAGATGCTCGCGTTGCGCGTTGTTGACCAGTGCGACCGTGGCTTGGGCCATAGCCGCCAGCTGAGCAATTTCGCCTGGATGGTTCATACCCAGTTCCACTACCGCGATACGGTGCGACGCGCGTAGACGCAGTAGCGTAAGTGGCACGCCGATGGCATTATTCAAATTACCTTGTGTAGCCAGTGCCGCGCCGTCGGGTGCATCCTGCTTCAATATCGCCGCAATCATTTGTGTGACTGTGGTCTTGCCATTGCTCCCGGTTACGGCGATGAGCGGTAAATCGAATTGCGCGCGCCAGCTGCTCGCAATCTGGCCGAGGGCCAGAGTGCTATCAGCCACTTCTATGCGCGGCATGCCTTGCGGGTATTGACTTGCGGCTAAGCCACGGTGGCAAATCAGGGCGCTGGCACCGCGTTCCTGGGCTTGGTGCAGGAAGTCGTTGGCGTCAAAGCTATCGCCGCGCAAGGCGACAAACAAATCGCCCGCTTCGATACTTCGGCTGTCGGTGTGTACGCGTTGAAAGCCCACCTCGCCAATGCCTTGCAAGCTTGGGCAAAGGTTAGCGCTGCCTTGCTGTAGCCATTGCATTACCTGTGAAAGGGTGCCTAGTGCAGCGCTCATGCGTACACCTTTGGTTGCCAGGCTGCCAGTGCCTGCTCGGCATGAGTCAAATCGGAAAAAACAAATTTTTGCCCAGCGATTTCCTGGGTTGACTCGTGGCCTTTGCCCGCGATCAATACAACGTCCTGGGGCGCTGCATGGGCAAGCGTTTGGGCAATAGCCATTGCCCGGTCGGTTTGCACTTGCACTTCTTTGCGCCCACCCATCCCCGCGAGAATATGGCTGATGATGGTCGAGGGGCTTTCATTGCGGGGGTTGTCGCTAGTCAGTACGATTTGATCGGCTAGGCTCGCGGCTATCGCGCCCATCAGTGGTCGCTTGGCACTGTCGCGATCGCCGCCACAGCCGAACAGACACCAGATTGCACCGCCACGCGCTTGCGCAAGTGGTCTGAGCACCTCCAGCGTTTTTTGCAACGCGTCGGGGGTGTGTGCATAGTCGACCACGGCCAGGGGCGTATCGATGCCCCCTACGCATTGCAAACGTCCGGGAACCGAGGTCAGCGCGCTGCACGCCTGAACCGCGCTGACAAGGTCCATGCCCGAGGCGCGTAGGGCGCCTATCACGCCCAGCAAGTTAGAGACGTTGTAGCTCCCAATGATGCGAGTTTGCACTGCACAGCGCTGCTTACCTTCGCGTACCGAAAAACGCAGTCCATGCGCTGAGCTGGTGATATCGCATGCCTGTAAGCGTGCCGACCGTAGCATGGACACCGTCCACAAATCGATGTGCGGTGACTGTTCGCCCAAGTCTTGTGCTAACAGCGCTCCGTGGTCATCGTCGATATTGACCACTGCGGCGCGCAGGCCCGGCCAGTCAAACAGGCGCCGCTTGGCTGCCCAGTAGGCTTGCATCGTGCCGTGGTAATCCAGATGATCCTGGGTGAAATTGGTGAAGATGGCAAGCCGTATGCCGGTCCCGTCCAAGCGGTTTTCCTCGATTCCAATCGACGAGGCTTCCAGCGCGCAAAATTGCAAACCCTGATCTACGAAACCGCGCAAGCTGTGTTGCAACAAAACTCCATCTGGGGTAGTCAAGCCACTGCCGGACAAGCCATCAAGGTTGCTGGTGTCTCGCTCCGGGATGCCGATTCCTAAGGTGCCGATCAGTGCGCACTGGTCCATTTTGCCTTGACTGTTGAGCGCCTGTGCGAGCCACCAAGCCGTCGATGTTTTGCCATTGGTGCCAGTGACTGCCAGCACCTGCAGTTGGCGTGCAGGGTTGCCGTAAAACGCCGCAGCGATTTTTCCAC
>CAMDHL010000168.1 GCA_945898105.1 Comamonas sp. lk
AGACACAGAAAAATCTATGACGAGTAGTATAGTTTGACTATACTACTTTGATCTTCATTCTGTTTTGAATTTAAGCACATAAGTACTTGAATTTAAAAGGAATTTTGATAAGATTTTTAGCACTAAAAACACGGCATAGGCGCAGTGTGAATGTGGTGCTCTACCCCTGAGCTAACCGCCCTGAAACTGGTCAGGAAAGCCTTCAATTATACGGTCGATTGCGCGTGCGTCCAGACCGTCTTGCCTCCGCTGGCTTTGTCTATTTCAGCGAGCACCGAGGCATGGGCTTGTAATTCCTGTTCGTTAGCAACTAAGACTTGCAAGGTGAGGCTGGAGAAATCAACCTGACTGCCTGCGGTCTGCGCGCTGGCATCGCTGCGGCTTTCCATGAGCAATGCGTCCTGCCCGCGCGTCATGTTGATATAGACCTCGGCCAGTAACTCGGCGTCTAGCAAAGCACCATGCAATTGGCGACCGCTGTTGTCCACTTCCAACCGCGCGCACAAGGCGTCCAGGCTGTTGCGTTTACCGGGGAACATTTCCTTGGCCATGAGCAAGGTATCTATCACGCCGCTGACGCAGGTATGCAGTGGCGGCTTGGCTAGCAAAGACAACTCTCGGTTTAAAAAACCAATGTCAAAGGGCGCGTTGTGGATGATGAGTTCTGCGCCCTGAATAAAAGCAAGTACCTCATCGGCCACCTGCGCAAACTTGGGCTTGTCGCGCAAAAATTCGTTGCTGATGCCGTGTACCTTGAAAGCCTCTTCATGACTTTCACGCTCGGGGTTGACGTAGAGGTGCAGCTTGTTGCCGGTGAGCTTGCGGTTGACCAATTCCACACAGCCAATCTCGATTACGCGGTCGCCCTGCTCTGCAAACAAGCCGGTGGTTTCGGTGTCTAAAAATACCTGGCGCATGGCTTAGTGGTTTTCTTTCGCGTGGTTGATCGAGTACTTGGGAATTTCCACTACCAGGTCTTTGCTGCTGACGATAGCCTGACAGGACAACCGGGAATTAGGCTCCAGGCCCCAGGCACGATCCAGCAAATCTTCTTCCGTTTCTTCGGCCTCGTTGAGCGATGCAAGTCCTTCGCGCACGATGACGTGGCAAGTAGTGCATGCGCAGCTCATGTCGCAAGCGTGCTCGATGGCAATCCCGTTTTCGAGCAGGGCCTCGCAAATCGTGGTGCCGGCGGCGGCGCGCACTTGCGCACCTGCGGGACAGTATTCGGCGTGGGGCAGTATGTGGATGATGGGCATGACCGTGGATGGGTGTTCAGGTTTTAAAGCTGTCTTGCAGCGAGTCCAATGTATGGCCGGACAACGCCTGGGCAATGCCCCGATTCATGCGTTGAGCGGCGAAGGCTTCTGTCACTTGGGCGAGCGTTTTACTGGCCGCCTCTATTTGCGCCGCATCTTCACCCAGAGCAGAGGTCTGCAAAGTGGCTATCGCGGCGTCCACTTCAGTGCGCTCTTTCGCGCTAAGCAAATCACCATCGGCGTTCAAAGCGCTTTGCGTAGCAAGCACTAAGCGCTGCGCATCCACACGCGCTTCGACGAGCGCGCGGGCACGCATGTCTACTTGCGCGGTGCTAAAACTTTCTTGCAACATGCGGGCGATTTGATCGTCGCTCAAACCGTATGAAGGTTTGACATCAATTTGCGCCTCGACACCGCTGACTTGCTCGCGCGCTCCCACATGCAAAAGGCCATCGGCATCGACGGTAAAGGTGACACGGATGCGCGCCGCACCGGCGACCATGGGAGGAATGCCGCGCAACTCAAAACGCGCGAGGCTGCGGCAATCCGCCACCAAGTCGC
Organism: Comamonas sp. lk; assembly: GCA_945898105.1. Classification (GTDB taxonomy): domain Bacteria; phylum Pseudomonadota; class Gammaproteobacteria; order Burkholderiales; family Burkholderiaceae_C; genus Allorhodoferax. The sequence continues at coordinate 1,821 of CAMDHL010000168.1, forward strand.
GCTCCCCCTGCACGACATGCAAGGCCAGCGCAGTCTGACCGTCTTGGTAGGTCGTGAAGTCTTGCGCCATAGCGGTCGGAATCGTCTGGTTACGCGGCACGATCCGCTCCACCAAACCGCCCATAGTTTCTATACCCAGAGAAAGCGGAATCACGTCGAGCAGCAACAAATTACCTGCCGGGTTGTTACCGGCCAATTGGTTGGCCTGAATGGCTGCGCCCAGCGCCACCACTTCGTCGGGGTTAAGGTTGGTCAAGGGCGCTTGCCCAAAAAACTCTGCCACCGCCGCCCGCACCTGGGGCATGCGCGTGGAACCGCCCACCAGTACGACGCCTTGGATATCAGAGGTCTGCAACCGCGCGTCGCGCAAAGCCTTGCGCACCGCCTGCAAGGTACGCGCCGTCAAGGGCTGAGTGGCGGCTTCAAACTCTGTGCGATTGATCGACAGATCAATGCGGCCCGTACCCAGGCTCAACTCCACCGGCGCAATGTCCTCATCGGACAAAGCCTCTTTGCAGGCACGCGCTGCTTGCAATAACAAAGCTTGGTCTTCCATCCCCTGCACTGCCACGCCAGACTGCTCCACAACCCAGTCGGCCAGGGCGCGGTCATAGTCATCACCGCCCAGGGCCGAATCGCCGCCGGTGGCCAACACTTCAAACACGCCGGCTGACAAGCGCAAGATGGAAATATCAAAGGTGCCGCCACCCAGGTCATAGACCGCATAAACGCCTTCGCTGGCGTTGTCCAAGCCGTAGGCAATGGCCGCAGCGGTGGGCTCATTAATCAGGCGCAAAACGTTCAGGCCGGCCAGTTGCGCCGCGTCTTTAGTAGCCTGGCGCTGCGCGTCATCAAAATACGCCGGCACGGTAATTACCGCACCAAAAATATCGTCGTTAAAACTATCTTCAGCGCGGAAACGCAAGGTCGCCAAAATCTCCGCACTAACTTCCACCGGGCTTTTTTCACCTGCAATGGTGCGCAGTTTGACCATGCCCGGCGCATCGACCAACGCATACGGCAGACGGGCCGCGTCTTCGATGTCCGCCAAGCTGCGCCCCATCAAACGTTTTACAGAGGCAATCGTATTCCCGGGGTCCGCACTTTGCTGCTGCAAGGCCTCCTGCCCGATCTGGCGGCGCTGGGCGTCCAGATAGCGCACCACGCTGGGCAACAACACCGCGCCAGCGGCGTCGGGCAAGCACTCAGCGACACCGTTGCGCACAGCAGCCACCAGCGAATGCGTGGTCCCCAGGTCGATGCCGACGGCAATGCGCCTTTCGTGCGGATTGGGCGATTGGCCCGGTTCGGAAATTTGGAGCAAGGCCATAAAAAAGAATCAGCTCAACGCGTCAAAGCGCGCGTCCAGGTCGTGGCGGAATTTTTCAATAAACATCAGGCTACGCACCAGGGGTACTGCAGCCGGATAGTCCTGCCGGTCGTCCAGCGCGTCGGCACACAGCGCCAACAAGTCGTTTTGCGTCGAGTCTACCGAAGCGGCTAAGGCCTCTAAGTCGGCCAGACTACGGGCATCGTCCAGCGCTTCTCGCCACTCGATTTGCTGCATCAAAAATGCCGGGGCCATGGCGGTGTTGCTATGGGCTTGGATAGGGGAGCCCTGCAACTCGCACAAATACGCGGCACGCTGCAATGGGTTTTTCAGACGCTGGTAGGCCTCGTTGATACGCACCGACCATTGCATGGCCAGACGCTGGGCGGCGGCACCTTGGGCGGCAAATTTGTCCGGATGGGCCTGGGCTTGCAAAGCTTTCCAACGCGCATCTAAGGCGCTGCGCTCTTGCGCAAACTGCCGGGTTAATCCAAACAGCTCAAAATCATTCGATTGGAGATTCACACCCGGAAGGACTCACCGCAGCCGCATTTGTCACGCTCGTTGGGATTGTTGAATCGAAAGCCTTCGTTCAACCCCTCGCGCACAAAATCCAACTCGGTACCATCGATATAGGCCAGACTTTTCGGGTCCACCAAAACCTTCACTCCGTGGCCTTCAAACACAATATCGTCACCGCTGAGTTCGTCCACGTACTCAAGTTGGTAGGCAAGGCCCGAGCAGCCGGTGGTGCGCACGCCCAGGCGCACGCCCACGCCTTTACCCCGCTTGGTCAGGTAGCGGGTCACGTGGCGCGCTGCGGCCTCAGTCAGTGAAACAGACATATCAGTTCAGGTGTTTTTTCTTGTAATCATCGACCGCCGCTTTGATGGCGTCTTCGGCCAGGATGGAGCAGTGGATTTTGACCGGCGGCAGAGCCAGCTCTTGCGCGATTTCACTGTTTTTCAGGGCCGCCGCTTCGTCCAGGGTTTTGCCCTTGACCCATTCGGTGACCAAAGAGCTCGATGCAATCGCCGAACCGCAGCCATAGGTTTTGAAACGCGCGTCTTCGATCACACCGGTAAGCGGATTGACCTTGATTTGCAGCTTCATCACATCGCCGCAAGCCGGTGCGCCCACCATGCCAGTGCCTACCGTGTCGTCGCCTTTGTCAAAGCTACCCACGTTGCGGGGGTTTTCGTAGTGGTCCACCACTTTGTCGGAATAAGCCATTGTGTTTACCTCGTTGTGTGTGATTTAGGGGCCGGTGTCGGGTGCTTAATGCGCGGCCCATTGGATAGTGGAAATATCGATACCTTCCTGGTACATATCCCACAAAGGGCTTAGGTCACGCAACTTAGCGACATGGAACTTTATCGTCTCAACTGCATAGTCGATTTCGGCCTCGGTAGTCCAGCGGCCAATCGTCATACGCAAGCTGCTATGGGCCAACTCGTCGCTACGGCCCAGGGCGCGCAGCACATAGCTGGGCTCCAGGCTGGCCGAGGTGCAGGCGGATCCGCTGCTCACCGCAAGACCTTTGATGCCCATCATCAGCGACTCGCCCTCGACATAGTTGAAGCTCATGTTCAGGTTATGCGGCACGCGCTTTTCCAAGTTGCCGTTGATAAACACCTGTTCCACGTCTTTCAGGCCCGCCAGCATTCGCTCATGCAAGGCGCGAATGCGAATGTTCTCACTGGCCATTTCTTCTTTGGCAATACGGTAGGCCTCGCCCATGCCCACAATCTGGTGCGTCGGCAAGGTGCCGCTGCGCATGCCGCGCTCATGGCCGCCACCGTGCATTTGCGCTTCCAGGCGGATACGCGGCTTACGACGTACAAATAAAGCGCCTATGCCTTTGGGGCCATAGGTTTTGTGGGAAGTGAGGCTCATCAAATCGACCGGCAACTCGGCCAGATTGAAATCAATCCGGCCCGTAGCCTGGGCGGCATCGACATGGAAAATCACACCTTTTTCGCGGCAAATAGTACCGATGGCCTGGATGTCCTGAATCACGCCGATTTCATTATTCACAAACATCACGCTGGCCAAAATCGTGTCTGGGCGGATCGCCGCTTTGAACACTTCCAGGTCCAGCAATCCGTCTTCTTGAACGTCAAGGTACGTCACCTCAAAGCCCTGGCGTTCCAGTTCGCGGCAGGTATCCAACACGGCTTTGTGCTCGGTCTTGACCGTAATCAGATGCTTGCCCTTAGTCTTGTAAAAATGCGC
>CAMDHL010000169.1 GCA_945898105.1 Comamonas sp. lk
GCCTTGCATTTTGGGCATTCGGCGCGCGTCGGCTACAGCTTCCCCTTCGGTGCCGCGCAAGAGCAGGGCGTTGGCCTGCACCAGTTGCAAAGTAGCGGCCATGGAGTGCGCGTATTCCGGGTGGGTGTAGCTGGTCACCAACAGGCTGGGGCCAGCGCAGGGGTTCATCAGCTTGACCAGGCTGTGGGCCGAATTGCGCAAATTGACGACTCGGCGCACTTCCAGCAACCTTTGCAGGCCAGTGCTTAAAGTGGCGGTGGGAAAGAAGGCGACTTCGCCACTTGTCAGTGGCGCAAAAGTGCTGCGCGCGTGGATGCCCAGTTGGTCTAGTACTTCGGCGGTAAACACGCGGCTGTTTTCGGTGGGCGTGCCGTGGATCATGACCGGGTGGCCTTCGCGCGCCAGCAGCAAGGCCAGCAAGGGCGTGAGCACCGGAATTTTGCGAGCGCCGTTGTAGCTGGGGATGACGACGACGGTTTTTTCACCTGCCGGGATGGTGTGCAGGCGCGGCGCCGTGGCGTCCAGAAATCCGGCCATTTCTTCCGGCGTTTCACCCTTGACGCGCATGGCCAGGCAAAAGGCACCTACTTCTAGGTCGCTGACTGCGCCGTCGAGCAACTGGCCCCATAAATCGGTGGCTTGGGCACGGCTAAGCCCACGCGCCCCGTCTTTGCCGCGCCCGATTTCCCGCAAGTACATGCCAATAGCCATGCGGCGATTGTCCGCCAGCGCTGCGAACCGGTGGCTATGAGCTTATGCAGAGCCCTTGCGCCGCAAAAGTCAGACCGGCGCTTTCCAGTAGTGGTAAGTCCAGGCAGTGGTAAAGCCGAAGCGGCGGTATAAGGCCAGCGCCGGGGCGTTGTCCGCTTCCACCTGCAAAAAAGCGCGGGTAATGCCGCGCTGGCGTGCCAAGCCGACAAAGGCTGTTAGCAGGGATGTGCCCAGGCCTTGGCCCTGCGCGTGGGGCAGGGTGCGCATGCCGTGCACACTCAGCCAATCGCGGCTGATGCAGGCCGTGCCCGCTGCCAGCGACACGCCCGCCTTTTGCAAATAGGCGTAGCGGGCGAAGCGGCTGCGGCTGAGGAGTTGCACTCGCAAAGCGCCGTCCTGTGCGTCAAAGCCTTGGGAGGTGTAGACGCTGGCCCATGCGTGACCGGGCGCATCGAGCAGCACCACATTGGCGGGCTGACTGGCGTTGTGCGACCCATGCGCGGCGTTTGACAAGTCCGCCGCTGCCTGCATATCTGCAACCGAGGCAATTTGCACATGCACCGGCGCGGTTTGGCGGTAACCCAGCGCCAGCAAGCGCGCTTGCCAGTGGCGCAGGCCGAGCGTGTCGGCGATGCGAAACGTGGGCGGCAAACCGTGGTCGCGGTACAGCTGTTCGATAGCGGGCAGTGCGGCGGTGTCCAGACCATGGTGGAACAGGGGAATCGCGCTGCGCGCACGCCCGATGTCGGCTGCGTCAAAGGGCAGCAGCCAGCCGGGCAGCTCGCTTTGCGCAGCGGGGCAGACGGCGTCCAGCGTGGCGCGCTCCAGGCTTTCGATGTCGTGCTGGGCGAGGGGGGTAGGGGGCATATCGGCATTGTGGCGCAGGGCTGGCCTACACTGGCGCCCGCTATGAATCAAGCCGATGCCGCACCACCTTCTGCCCAAAGCCAACACCAGGCCGCGCCGCCGGTGACGCCAGCGGCCAGCGTGCGCAACAAGCTTTCCGGCGAGCCTTCAAACCAGAGCGGGCACCCACTGCTGGTACTGGGCTTTGAGTCATCCTGCGATGAAACCGGCGTGGCCTTGGTGGAACTGCGAGGGCACGCCGTGCCGCGTTTACTGGCTCATGCTTTGTACAGCCAGGTGGAGATGCACCAGGCCTTTGGCGGCGTAGTGCCCGAACTGGCCAGCCGCGACCATATTCGGCGCGCACTGCCGTTGACCACGGAGGTCATGGCCAGTGCCGGGCGGCGCTTGAGTGAAGTGGATGTGGTGGCTTACACACGCGGCCCCGGGCTTGCGGGGGCTCTTTTGGTAGGCGCGGGGTTGGCCTGCGCGCTGGCGGCGGCTTTGGACAAACCGGTGCTGGGCGTGCACCACTTGGAAGGGCATTTGCTCTCGCCGTTCCTTAGCGCCGACCCGCCCCAATTTCCATTCGTGGCGCTGCTGGTATCGGGCGGGCACACGCAGTTAATGCGGGTCGATGGCGTAGGCCGCTACGAGTTGCTGGGCGAGACGATTGACGACGCAGCCGGCGAGGCCTTTGACAAGTCGGCCAAGCTGATGGGCCTGGGCTATCCCGGTGGCCCAGCCTTGGCGGCTTTGGCTGCGCAGGGTGACCCCAAGGCCTACGCGTTGCCGCGCCCGCTGCTGCACAGCGGAGATTTAGATTTTTCTTTTGCGGGGCTCAAGACGGCTGTGCTGGTGCAGTCCCAAAAAATGGTCGCGGCCCATGGTGCGCCGATTGCGCCTTCGCAATACACCTTGGCCTCGGGCGCCACGCCGGGCTTTGGCGCTTTGCCTGTGCAAGCGCAGGCTGATCTGGCGGCATCTACCCAAGCGGCTATTGCTGATGTGCTGGTGAAAAAATCAATGACCGCGCTAAAACAAACCGGCTTGATGCGCTTGGTCGTGGCCGGGGGCGTTGGCGCGAATCGCTGTTTGCGTGAGCAGCTAAACGCACAGTGCGCGGCGCGTGGCGTGCGGGTGCATTACCCCGAGTTGCACCTATGCACTGACAACGGCGCCATGATCGCCTTGGCCGCCGCGATGCGTTTGCAAAGCGGCATCCAAGAAGCCAAGCGCGACTACGGTTTTCACGTGCAGCCGCGCTGGCCTTTGCAATCGCTGCAATCCGCTTGAACTTGCGGTAAACGCCGTTAGGTTTTAGCAGGGCTTAGCCCTGCGCCCTCTGGCTTAAGAAATACTAAGTTCGGTGGCCTTGTTTACCGGCACCTTCTTGGTCAGGCTCAAATGCAGCACGCCGTGCTCGACGCGCGCTTGGCTAGATGCACCATCGATTTCTTGCGCAAATTCATACACCGCGCGGTAGCGGCGCGGCGCACCTTCCAGCGTTTCTACGCGCAACACGGTGTCTTCGATTTGAATGCGTAAATGCTCTTTCCCAACGCCCGGCAAATCCAGGCTGAAGCTGTAGGTTTTTTCATCTTCTTGCAGGGGACTGGCGGCCAGTTTGGGCGCTTGCGTAGCAGTGCTGCCGCTCAAGTCGCGCACCAGGCGGCCGACTTGGGCGTAGGCCTTACTACGGGTAAGTGCATCAGCGGCGGAAAGGGAATGAATAGCCCAGGGTGAAGTAGTGGCTGTCAAAAACATAGGATGCTCCGATTAGACTGCGCGGCCCTCGACGTGAGGTCCGCATGCATTCGAGGTGTGCGCGTTTGTCTTAATTTCAAGCTTTTTTCCTTATGTTTATTGTTTTGTCCGAGGTCTTGAAAAGGCTTTTTTTGGCGTTATGTGGCGCGGCTCTTTGCGTGTCCTTAACCGCCCCTGCCGCCGTGATGGCGCAGGTAACGCCAGCGCCCATCAAGCTGGCTTTGATTGAGGGTTTGAGCGGGCCCAATGCCAGCGGTGGCGAAGCCGTGTTCCGCAATTTGGTGTGGGCCATCGAGCGCGTTAATGCGCGCGGCGGTGTGCCTTGGGGCAAATCATCCGTGCCGCTAGTACTGGAGCGCTTTGACAGCCAGGGCCAGACGCAAGAAGCGCTGTCGGCCATGCGCCTGGCTATCGACGGCGGGGCGCGGATTATTTTGCAAGGCAATTCCTCGGCGGTAGCAGCGGCCTTAATCGACGCGGTTAATAAGCACAACTCGCGCGATCCGGCAAGGCGCGTGGTGTTTCTGAATTACGCCGCCGTGGACCCGGCGCTAACCAACGAGAAATGCAGTTTTTGGCATTTCCGCTTCGACGCCCATGCTGACATGCGCATGGCCGCCTTGATGGAATTGCTGCGCGAGGACTCGGCGCTTAAGTCGGTATACCTTTTGGGACAGGACTACAGCTTCGGGCAAAGCGTGTTGCGCGAGGCGCGGCGTCAATTGGCGGTGCAAAGGCCTGATGTGCGCATCGCCGGCGATGAGTTGCATGCCCTTTTGCGCATCAAGGATTTCGCTCCCTACATGGCCAAAATCAAGGCCAGTGGCGCCCAGGCCGTGGTTACCGGCAACTTCGGCCCGGACTTGACGCTGTTGGTGAAGGCGGCGCGAGAGTCGGGTTTTGACGGTACTTTCTATACCTTTTACGGCAATGCGTTGGGGGCACCAGCGGCCATGGGCGAGGCGGGCGTGGGCAAAGTGATTGCCGTGGCCGATTGGCTGCCCAACGTGCAGTCTGCGCCGGCAGAGACCTTTTACCGGGCTTTTCGGGCCCGCTTTCCCAAACCGGACGACGACTATGTCCATATGCGCATGCAGCTGATGGTCGAGGCGCTGGCCCAGGCGGTCGGTGAGGTCGGCAAGCGCGGCACATCCGATTCTTCAGCACCAGAAGCGGCTGACATCGCACGCGCCCTGGAGGGTGTCAGCGTGAGTCTGGCCGGCCAAAGCGGCAGCATGCGCGCCAGCGATCACCAGTTTCAGCAACCGCTGGTGGTGGGGGTGATGGAGCGCCAGGGCGCGGTGGGCGTGAAATTTGACGTGGAAGGCTCGGGCTACGGGTTCAAAGTGATCAAAACCTTAAGCGCCGCCCAGGCCCGGATGCCCGAAAGCTGTGTCATGCAGCGGCCAACGCCCTAAATGCTTCGTTTGTGGCGCCACGCATTGCGCGGTCGACGCGGATGCTGCCTCCCGGACCGGCCGCCAGACCGGGCAGGGTGCATTGCCAGTAATGGTTACAATCGACAGGCTTTGCAGTTCGCAGAGCGCACGTTTGCAGCAGTTCCAGCCGCAATCGCAAGTCCTTATAGATATTTACGGAAACACACCATGATCGCATCTGAAATTAAAGCGGCTGTCGTTAAAGACAATGCCCGCCAAGCCGGTGATACCGGTAGCCCCGAAGTCCAAGTCGCTTTGCTGACGGCTCGTATCAACGAACTGACCCCCCACTTCAAGACCCACGCCAAAGACCACCATGGTCGTCGCGGTCTGTTGCGCATGGTCAGCCGCCGTCGCAAATTGCTCGATTACCTCAAGCACAAAGACGCAGACCGGTACACCGCACTGATCGCCAAATTGGGTCAGCGTAAGTAATTCGGGAATATGAACGCGAAGCGCCTGAGTTAGGACACTCGCTCAGCCGTTTTTTACTTCGGAGACACGGAAAGCAGTACGAAGCTGTGTCATTCCAGAGCAATTTGGCCCCAAGGGGCTCTGGAATGGCATCGTGGGCTGTGACTTTGAATCCGGGCTTTGGCGGG
>CAMDHL010000170.1 GCA_945898105.1 Comamonas sp. lk
CAATGGAAAACCGAGTTCCGTTTGGATCAGTCCAGTGGATATAACTTTGTCAACGCCGATGGTGTGTATGGCAAAGACAAGCAATCGATGGCGACTTCTTTGGTCTTGTCTTTCTAAAGCCAACTGGCTGATTAGCAAAAAAGGGTCGCAACTTGCGGCCCTTTTTTATCGGTAGTGCGCAGCAGGTTCGCGGACCAACCGGTGTAGATTGCAGCAGGTTCTGATCACCGTGCGCAAGGGGGTTCTTTCAACCCCGTGCCACCGGCCTATCCGTATCGCTGCACCACTCGCTCCAACTGCCTGCGAACAAGGCCGTGTTACCTAGCCCAGCAATTTGCATAGCCAGGATATTGGGGACTGCCGTGACGCCGCTGCCGCAGTGGTGCACTACGGGGGCAGCGCTGCGCGTTCCCAGTAAAGCTTCGAATTCAGCGCGCAATTGCGCTGCCGGTTTGAACTTACCGTCTGCATCCAGATTCAGACTAAAAGGCCGGTTCAATGCGCCGGGAATATGCCCGGCCACCGGGTCCAGTGGCTCTACCTCGCCCTTGAAGCGCGGGTTGGCACGCGCGTCCACAATCGTCTGCGTGGGGCGACCAAGCGACTGATGCACCTGCCCGGCTTGTAGCAGCTGCACCAGTGGCTCGCCCAACACAAAGTCACCGGCTGGCGCATCCGTTAGCGCCCGCACCGCGCCGCTCTCGGTAGCGCCGCCTGCCGCCGTCCAGGCGTTCAGTCCGCCGTCCAGCACCGCAACGGCATCATGTCCCAGCCACTTGAGCATCCACCACAAGCGCCCGCAAAAACTGGAGCCCTGGCGGTCATAGACCACGGCTTGCATGCCCTGCATAAACCCCACATCGCGCAGCCACTGCGCCACTGATTCGCGTGGCGGCAAAGGATGGCGGCCACCACTTTGCGCGCCAGTCAGTTGCCTGTCTCCCTTCGCGCTCAGCGTGCGGTCCAGGTCAGCAAACACTGCACCTGCAATACGGCTCTGGGCAAACATCTCGCCTCCGGCCTCGTTGCGCGTCAGGTCGCAGCTGCAATCAAAAACCCTCAGCGGCACCTTGGCCTGCTGTAGTTGAATCAATTGTTCGGCGGTAATTAGGGTGATGTACATGGCGTAAACGGCGGGCGCCGTAGTGGAGATAGCAATGGTGATGGCCTATGACTGTATCGCAGGGAAGGCGGCAAGCCGCGCTCCTCAATGTTCCTCCGCCGGCGTATCGGGCAATGCCCGCGCGCGCAGTGCGGTAGACAGCACGCCGCTGGCCAAAATGACCGCAATGCCGGCCCATCCCAGTGGCGCGATTTGGTCGCCAAACAGCAGCAGGCTATAAACGCTGGCAAACACAATGCCGAAGTACTGCATGCTGGCCACCACCAAGGTGGCACCTTTGCGGTAGGCGCGTGTCATGCACCATTGGCCCAGTGCGGCTAGCACGCCGATCGGTATCAGCCAGGCTGCATCATGCGGGCTAACTTCGCTCCAGGGTGTCATGTCGGTAAACGCCATGCCGACGGCGCCCACCACGGCGGTGCCCACCGAAAAATAAAACACGGTCCGCTCTTCGGGCTCGCCGGCTTTGCCCAGCGCCGTCACCTGCATATAGGCCAGCGCCGCGCCTATGCCCGAGAGTAGGCCAATCAGGCCGGCGAACAATTGGTCGTGATCTATGGTGGGGCGCAGCGTCATCACCACGCCGACAAAACCCAGCATCACCGTGCCCATCAAGGCACCTTGTTTTTGGGCTTGCCCATACAGCAGTGCCCCGCCCAAAATAAAGGCCGCCACCCAAACGCCGCTCATGTAGTTCAGTGTCAGGGCGGTGGCCAGTGGTAAATGGGCAATCGCATAGAACCAGGAGCCTAGCGACAGCACGCCCACACCGCTGCGCGTAAGGTGCATCATGGGTACGGGAGTGCGCAAGCTGGCGCCGCGCGCGCGTACCACGACAGCCATGAAGATGACGCTAACCAGGCCGCGGTAAAAAATAATTTCGAAGGTGGTGAAACTATGCGAGGCCGACTTGACCCCCACCGCCATGGTGGCAAATAGAAAGGAAGCCAGCACCATCCACAGCGCCTGCCAAGCGCTGCCGCCGCTTCGGGCAAGACTCATGCAGCAGCCGAGCTCACATCACCCATGCGCTTGCGGTACCACTCGTGAAAGTGCTGCATGCCATCTTCCATCGGGCTTTGGTAAGGGCCCACTTCGTTGTCGCCACGCGCCAGCAAGGCTTTGCGCCCGGCATCCATGCGCTCGGCGATTTCATCGTCTTCCACGCAGGTTTCCATATAGGCCGCTTGTTGCGCCTCGACAAACTCGCGCTCGAACGCGGCAATTTCTTCGGGGTAGAAAAACTCCACCATATTGAGGGTTTTGTCCACGCCTAGCGGTTGCAGGGTGGAAACCGTCAGCACATGCGGATACCACTCGACCATGACGTAGGGATACAAAGTCAGCCAAATAGCGCCATAGGGCGGGGGTACGCCATTGCGGTAATTGAGCACTGCGTTTTGCCAGCGCTCGTAGACGGGCGAGCCGCCGCTGGCGTCCGACGAGCCCAGGCGGCTGCCCGGGCCCACGGTTTGCACCGAATAATTCTCTTTGAACTCCCAGCGCAAATCGTCACAGGTTACGAAATTACCCAGACCGGGATGGAAGGGGCCTACGTGGTAGTCCTCCAGATAGACCTCGATAAATGTTTTCCAGTTGTAGTTGCACACATGCATTTCAACCCTATCGCGCACATAACCGCCAAAGTCTAGTTCGGCGCGTGGCCCAAGCCCGGCCATTTGTTCGGCCACGTTGGCACCAGCGCCTTCAAACAGCAGGCCGTTCCATTCTTGCAAGGGGTAGTTGTTCAGGTTCAGACAGGGGTCGGCTGCAAAGTGGGGTGCGCCTATGAGTTTGCCTGCGGGCAGGCCGCCGTCGTGATTGCTGCCGCTATAGGTCCAGCGATGCAGGGGGCAGACGATGTTGCCGCCGGCGCTGCCCGCACCATGGAGCAAAGAGCCTTGGCCCTTAAGCATGATGGCCTGGCGGTGGCGGCAGACATTGGAAATGAGTTCGATGCCTTGGGCGTTGCGAACCAAGGCCCGACCTTCGTGCTCCTGGGGCAGGGCGTAGTAGTCGCCGACCTCGGGCACGCTCAGCGCATGGCCTACATAGCGTGTCCCTGACCTGAAAAGGGTCTCCAACTCGCGCGCGAACAGCGACGGATCAAAGTAGCTTGATACCGGGAGTTGGCTCAGGGCCGGCTGCAGTTGAAGACTTAAATCAGACATGGTGGACCTGACCTAAAGACTCCCCACAGGGAGGATGCGCCCTAAAGGACGCTGTCAATAAACCCGGCGGCTGCACCAATGCGGCCTCCGGCGTAAGGGAGAGGGATTGTAGCCTTGTAAATTTCACACAATTTGGATTTTTTCACCGAAGGCTCGTGGCTTAAAATTTGTCAACATTTTTTCATCCGATCAACGCGCACGGAGCTTGCATGCCCAAGGCCACCACTTCAGTCACCGCAGCCACCGCTGTTGCGCCAGCGTACGAAGAGGCCATGGCCGAACTCGAGGGCTTGGTGGAGCGGATGGAGAGCGGCGGTTTGCCCTTGGACCAATTGCTCTCGGGCTACCAACGGGGGGCGGAGTTGCTGCAAATCTGTCGCGACAGATTGCAAGCGGTGGAAGACCAGATCAAGGTCCTGGATCAAGGTGCTATCAAACCCTGGAAAGGCGCCTGAAGCCCATGGAGTTTTCGTTGGAGCGCTGGATGGCGCAGCACCTGCAGAGCGTGGAGCAGGCGCTCGAAGGCTTTCTGACTCTGCATGCTCCCCCTGGCAGCGCTTGGGCGGCACCAGCGGATTTGAGCCACGCCATGCGCTACGCGGTGCTCGACGGCGGCAAGCGCTTGCGCCCATTGCTGGTGCTCGCCGCCTTTGAGGCGGTACGTGGCGCACCCCAGTCCGAATCAGACCCGGCGCCCATGCGGGCGGCCTGCGCAGTGGAGCTGATACACGCCTATTCCCTGGTGCACGATGACATGCCCTGCATGGACAACGACGTGCTTCGGCGGGGCAAACCGACGGTCCATGTGCAATTTGGCCAAGCCAGTGCGCTGCTGGCAGGTGATGCATTGCAAACACTGGCATTTGAAGTGCTGACGCCATTGGACGGCAGCGTGGACCCTGCGGTGCAGGCGCGCCTGTGTGCGCTTTTGTCCCGAGCCTCGGGCCGCGTGGGCATGGCGGGCGGCCAGGCGATTGATTTGTCCAGCGTGGGCCTGGCCCTGACCGAAGACAGCCTGCGCCATATGCACCAGCTCAAGACCGGTGCTTTGTTGCAAGCCAGCGTGATGATGGGCGCCGCCTGCGGCCCGGCATCGGCTGCGGCCTTGAAGGCTTTGGAGGCCTTCGGGCAAGCGATTGGCCTGGCCTTTCAGGTAGTGGACGATGTGCTTGACGTAACGGCTGATTCAGCCACCCTGGGCAAGACCGCCGGCAAAGACGCCGATAACGATAAACCCACTTATGTTTCACTGATGGGGCTGCAGCGCAGCCGCGACTATGCCGCGACGCTGGCTGAGCAGGCCCATGCTGCGCTGCGCGAGAGCGACCTGGCCGATTCCGCCGCGCTGGCGGCCTTAGCCGATATGGTGGTACATCGTGTCCACTGAAAGCTTTACGATTAGCGTAAAAACGGATAGCCTACGCGCCTTGTACGCGTAAGCTGACACTTTTAATCGATTTGACCCTTATGCCCGATAACGCCAAGCCCACGACCGCCTTGCTGCCGCAGATCAATAGCCCGCACGATTTGCGCCGCTTGCCGCGCTCCGATTTGCCCCGTGTTGCAGACGAGTTGCGCAGCTATTTGCTCCACAGCGTGGCCCAAACCGGCGGACACCTTAGCTCCAACCTGGGCACCGTCGAGCTGAGTATTGCGATGCACTATGTGTTTGACACCCCGCGCGACCGCTTTGTGTGGGATGTGGGCCACCAGACCTACCCCCACAAAATCCTGACCGGGCGGCGTGACCGCATGTCCACCTTGCGCCAACTTGGCGGCCTGAGTGGTTTTCCGCAGCGGGCGGAGAGCGAATACGACACATTTGGCACGGCGCACTCCAGCACCTCGATTTCCGCAGCCTTGGGCATGGCCATGGCCGCCAAGATCCAGGGAGACAAGCGCTACTCGGTAGCCGTGATTGGCGACGGTGCGCTGACCGCAGGCATGGCCTTTGAGGCCATGAACCATGCCGGTGTGGAAGATTGCCGCTTGCTGGTCATCCTGAATGACAATGAAATGAGCATCAGCCCCCCGGTGGGCGC
>CAMDHL010000171.1 GCA_945898105.1 Comamonas sp. lk
AAAAGAGCTAAAGTTTTGCGGCGAGCCCGAGTCCAGGTGCCTCGTGATGGGCTAATAATGTAGCCCTTTACTTAAGCTGCAGGAGACCTGATGAAGCACGAAAGACAGGTAGAACTGCTCAAGCAGACCTTTGCCCATATTGACGCCAATACCACGCCAATGTGGGATGCGCCTTATTGGAACCCGGCCGAACGCTACACCAGCCCAGACCACTTCCAGCGTGAGATAGCTACTCTGTTTAGCGGGCAAGTGCCACTGCTGGCTGGCTTCTCACCGGACCTACCCGCGCCCGGCGCCTGGTTCACCTGCGACCTGCCCGGTGCACCCATTTTTTTGACTCGCACCACTGACGGTAGCGTCAAAGCATTTTTGAATATCTGCCGCCACCGGGGCTCGCGTTTGGTGGGTTTCGAACTTGATGCCAAGGGTCATTTTGTCCAACACCGCGGCCAGTCGCAGCACAGCTTTAGTTGCCCTTACCACGCATGGACTTACGACAATAGCGGTACCTTGATACGTCATGCCAACGACATGGGCGGCTTTGCACAATTGCAAACGCGCATGGAATGCGGTGAGTTCAACCTGATCGAAGTGCCCTGCCTGGAAACAGCGGGCATGCTGCTGGTTCGCCCAAAGGGAAGCGAGCCGATAGACGCCGAGCGCGACACCTTTGGCATGCACAGCCGCATGGGGGAATTCGGCTTTGGCAATTATCATTTTTACCAAGAAGTGTTTTGGGACTTTGCCGCCAACTGGAAGCTTTTGTTGGAAACCTTTATGGAGGGCTACCACATCGCTGCCTTGCATCGCAATACCTTGGCGCCGCGTTTTCGCTGCTACCCGGTGATTTACGAATGCTTTGGCCCACATGCCTTATTCCCGCTGCCGCGCAAAAGCATCAACGACCAGCGCGACTTGCCAGAGGCCGAATGGTCGGTACTAAAACACGCCTCCACTATTTTTTCGGTATCACCGCATGCGGTGCTCAATATCCCGATGGACGGGCATGTGGAATTGTGGGATTTCCAGCCCCTAGACGTTGGTCGCACGCGGGCCCGCGTGCGCTTTTACATTCCCGAGGCCATTACCAGTGAAGCTGATGCGACCCGCTGGAACAAGAGCTGGAAGGTCTCCACCGAAGTGATTTCGGGCGAAGACTTTACCCAGCAGCAAAACATCCACATCAACCTTGCCAGCGGGCGAATCCCGGGCGTCGTCTTCGGGCAAAACGAGCCCATGCTGTCGCACTTCCACCGCGAACTGGGCAAGCTGACGGGCGTGCCGGACGCGCCTTTGCCCTAAGGAAGGCTTGTAGAAATTTCCTACTCAATCACGGCGACCGACTTGATCTGGGCCCAGACCTCTTTGCCTGCAGATAGGTTCAAGGCGCGCACCGCTCTTTTGGTCACTCTGGCTAAAAGTACTGATTCGCCGCAGCGCAACCGAACCAAGGCCTGCGAGGGATGCACATCATCAACAATAGTTTCGACGCGCGCCTTCAGGTGGTTCTGAATACTGGTGTCCTGCGTTTCGTGGATGGTGATACTGATATCTCTGGCGAGAACTCTGAGCCGCACCTGCTGACCCACAGCCAGATGGGTATCGCGCACCCAGAGGGCACCACCCGGAAACCCCACTTCAGATAAATGCCATTGGGTATCGCGCCGCAACACTCTGCCATAGAGTAAAACGCCCGCGTCCTCACCCACGATGACCGGGCTATCCACGCGAGCCAAAACATCCAGCGCGGGCCCATGCGCCTTGACACAACCGCCCGCAAGCAATACCAGGTGGTCAGCCAGTCTGGCCACCTCGTCGGCCGAATGGGTGACGTAAAGCATTGGGATGTGCAACTCGTCGCGCATGCTTTCCAACCAGGGAAGAATTTCTTGGCGGCGGGCCATGTCCAGCGAGGCCAAAGGCTCGTCAAGCAGCAAAAGGCTGGGTTGGTTTGCCAGGGCTCTGGCAATCGCAACCCGCTGCCTTTCCCCCCCAGACAGACTGCCCGGATGCCGGTGCGTCAGGTGGCCAATTCCAAGCAATTCAATAGCGCGCAGCAGCGCTTGCGCAGCGCCTGCCTTCCTTGATCGATTCAAGCCGTAGCTAAGGTTCTCTTGAACGCTCAAATGCTCAAACAAACTGGCCTCTTGAAACACGTAACCCAGGTCGCGTCGCCAAGTGGGAACGTAGACGCCGCGTGCATCGTCATGCCAAAGATCCCGGCCCACGCGCACTAAGGCATCGGCTGGCCGCTCGAGTCCGGCCACACATCGCAGCAAGCTGGTTTTTCCCGAACCTGAGGCCCCGTAAAGTACGGTGATACCCGTCGACGGCAAATCAAGATCAACTTGAAGCGCAAAATCCGGGCGCGTCAAACTCAGCCGGATACGCAATCCTTCCTCGGTGCTCATGGCAAGACCCGCCCCACGCGCTTGCGCATCATGGACAAGGCCAGCAGAACTGCGAATGAGAAAACCAGCATGCCGCCTGCAAGCCAGTGCGCCTGCGCGTACTCCATCGCTTCCACATGCCCATAAATCTGGGTAGACACCACCCGCGTACTGCCGGGTATGTTGCCGCCGATCATCAGTACCACGCCAAATTCACCCACTGTATGGGAGAAGCTCAAGATAGCGGCTGTGATCAGCCCCGGGCGCGCTAACGGTAGTGCGACTGAGAAAAAAGCGTCCAATGGCCCTGCTCCCAAAGTAAACGCTACTTCCATGGGTCGCTGGCCCATGGACTCAAACGCATGTTGCACCGGTTGTACGGCAAAGGGCAACGAAAAAATCACAGAGCCGATGAGTAGACCGGTAAAGGTAAAGGACAAAACTCCCCAGCCCAAAGCCTGCGTGAGTTGACCCAAGGGACCTTGCGGCCCCATCGCCACCAGCAAATAGAAGCCCAGCACCGATGGCGGAAGCACCAGCGGTAGCGTCGCCAGCGCACTGATAGGTGCACGCCATCGGGACTGCGTCTGCGACAACCACCACGCTAAAGGTGTGGCAACCACTAACAAAATTACGGTCGTTGATGCGGCCAGCTCCAAGGTCAAGGCTATGGCCTCCCATGCCTCATGGTTCAATGGAATGTTCATCACTGGGTGTAGCCGTAGGACCGAATAATGGTTTTGACCCTGTCACTTTGCAAATAGCGCATCAACGCCGCAGCCGCCGGGTTATCGCGGCCTTTGACCAGCAAGACGGCATCTTGCGCAATCGGCGCGTGAAGCTTGGAAGGCACGATCCAGGCCGACCCTTGCGCAATCTTTCCGTCAACCATTACCTGCGATAGAGCGACTAAACCCAACTGCGCGTTTTCAGTAGCTACAAACTGAAAAGCCTGCGCGATGTTTTCTCCCTGGACTAGCTTGGGCTGCACACTAGACAGTACGCCCAACTGAGTGAGGGTCTGCAGGGCTGCCACACCGTAGGGTGCCAGTTTGGGGTTGGCGATGGCGATGCGCTCAAACTTACCGACACGCAAGACATCGCCCTTTTCGTCGACGAACCCCGGCTGCTTGCTCCAGAGCACGAGCGTGCCGACCGCATAGGTGAAACGGCTACCCGTGAGTCCCAAACCCTCGCTCTCCAACTTAGCCGGTGTTTGGCTATCGGCAGAAAGTAGGATCTGAAAGGGCGCCCCATTGCGAATCTGCGCATAAAGATTGCCAGTCGAGCCAAAAGAAAGTATGGCTTTATGGCCGGTCTCCTGCTCAAACGCCATGGCGATTCTTTGCATGGGCGCCGCGAAGTTGGCCGCCACCGCGGCGTTTACTTCGGCGGATTGGCAAGGCAAGCTCAGGCTAACTAATGTGGCGATCCAGAGGATAAGGTTGGGCACGGAAACCATCGCTGTTCAAAATTAGAATAGCGAGTGTACTGCCGCTATTCCATTTGGGTATAGCGTTAACCCTAGGTAAATACGCTCCATGAAACAAAGCGCATTGCAATATGCCCAAGCCTTTGGGCACGAAACCACCGACAAGCGGCTCGATATATTGCAGCGCATCGGGGAAGTCGGCTCCATATCCGAGGCCGCACGCGGCGCCAATGTCAGCTACAAAGCGGCTTGGCAAGCCTTAGAGACTCTAAGTAATTTGGCTGGTGCGCCCTTGGTGGAAAAGGCGGTGGGGGGCAGTGGCGGGGGTGGCGCGCGGTTGACGCCCGCTGGCGTGCAACTGCTGGAGGCTTCGGCTCTGCTGCGGCAGGCTCGATCCAATGTACTTGCCACACTAGAGCAAGGTGCAGGCACGGCCTTAAACGTTTCCGGCCTTATAGGGCTTGGCTTGAGAACCAGTATGCGCAATCAACTGCCCTGCAAAATCAAATCGATCACCCAGCAGGGCAACACTGCGCGCATCCAGATCGAACTCTCTCATGGCGCGACCTTGGTATCCAGAATAACCGGAGAAAGCGCCCAGCTCTTAGGCTTGCAGGTGGGCATTAATGCGTTAGCGCTATGCAAAGCCACCGCTGTCAGCATGGGGGCCTCACTCGAAGGCGCGGCGGGCCTGAACCTAGTTCACGGTAAGGTGTCCAGCGCACCAGCTTCACTGCAGGACACAGAGACATCGCTTCAGCTCACGCCCGGCCTGAACTTGATTGGCTTTTGTATTGCCGCCCAACTTCTTTCGCCGGGCCAAGCGGCTATAGCTGCGGTAGATGAGTCAGCTATCGTCATCGCGATTGCTGATTAATTGGTACATAAGCTCGGGTTAAAACTCCCCGGATAAGACTCTGCTCGACTGGGAAATAACTGTGTGACGCCGCACACCTCCCTGTCCCTAAGGCAGCGCATTGCTAAGTCAATAGTCCCGGTGCAAAGCTTGTAATTAGCGAATTTGCCCTCAATTCTTTAAAGTTTCGCTGGAAACCAAAAACCAATTTTAAGGATTACGCATGCTTTTCGAGAGTTACTCTGCGGCCAAATTGCCGCTTGCCAACCGTATCGTGATGTCACCCATGACACGCAGCCGCGCCGTCGACAACAATACCCCCAACGCTCTGATGGCGACCTACTACGCGCAACGCGCCAGCGCCGGCTTGATCATTACCGAAGGCACCTCGCCCTCCCCCAACGGGCTGGGCTACGCGCGTATCCCCGGCCTGTTCAACCAAGAACATGTCAAGGCCTGGAAGGTGGTGACTGACGCCGTGCACGCCAAGGGCGGAAAGATTGTCATCCAATTTATGCATTGTGGCCGCGTGGTGGGTCAGGCCAATTTGCCGTC
>CAMDHL010000172.1 GCA_945898105.1 Comamonas sp. lk
GTGAACCACATAAAAAATTAGCCATCCAGGACTTCCTGGATGGCTAAAAAATATAAGTCACTGGCCAGGAAGTCCTGGATAGTGAGGGAGACAGATTTAAAAAATCAAGCTTTTTTCGGAGCAAAGAAATGGGCCACCGCCATGCGTCGGTTGATGTTGGTGTCTTGGTCCCATTTCACGGCACGCATTGCAAACGCTCTTTGCGACTCCACAATCTCCTTGAACAATGGGTTTTCGGCAGACTTCTTCGCCAAAATTTCAGACCAAAGCCTGAGTTGATCTTGCAAAACGGAATCTGGTGTTTTGTAGAACTTGACATTGTCTTTGGTTTGCAACTCGATGTAGTCTTTGGAGTAACGGTCCACGGCCTTCCAAGACATATCAGCAGAAGCGGCCTCCACGGCACCTGCAATCACGGCCTTCATCTTGGCTGGCAGAGCGTCATACTTGGTCTTGTTGAACATGATCTCAAAGGTCTCAGCGCTTTGGTGGTAGCTTTGCAGCATGCACACCTTAGACACATCGGGGAAGCCCAGGATACGGTCCGATGTGGCGTTGTTGAACTCAGCGCCGTCGAGCAATCCACGATCCATCGCAGGCACAATCTCGCCGCCTGGCAAGGCGTTAACTGCAGCGCCCATGGCGGTGAACAGGTCAATCGCTAAACCGTTGGTACGGAATTTCAAACCTTTGAAGTCAGCTGAATTGGTGATGGGCTTCTTAAACCAGCCCAAGGGCTGTGTGGACATGGGGCCGTACAAGAAAGACTGCACATTGCCGCCGATCGAGGCGTACAACTTGGCCAGCAACTCAGTGCCGCCGCCGTACTTGTGCCATGACAACAGCATGTTGGCATCCATGCCAAACGCTGGGCCAGAGTTCCACAAAGCCAAAGCGTTTTGCTTACCGTAGTGGTAGCCCAAAACGCCGTGGCCGCCGTCCAAAGTACCTTTGGACACTGCTTCTAGCAAACCAAAGGCCGGGACTACCGAGCCTGCAGGCAGCACTTCAATTTTCAGGTCGCCGCCCGTCATATCATTGACTTTCTTGGCGTAGTCTTGGGCGTACTCATGGAAAATGTCTTTGGCCGGCCAGGTGCTCTGCCACCGCATGGAGATCGGACCGGTCTGCGCTTTGGCGATCATGGGGGCAGACATTGCACCAGCAGCAATGGCAATGCCTTTGAGTAGGTTACGACGGCGTGGGGTTTTGTTCTCAGTCAAGATGGGCTCCAATCGATAAATGAAACAAAGTAGGCGCTAAATTATGACCTAAACCCTATTATGAGTTCGGCGATTTTGGCCGAACCTAGTGAAAACCCTCGTTTTGTTGATAAAAATTTCAGCTCGCGACAAAATAATATCCGAGCCCTGGCGCCGCTTGCAATGGCAGTTTCTACGTCGTCTTTGACGGAAGCCGACTCGATTGCCCGCTCCATGGCCTTGCACACCGGCTAGAAAATTGATGGCAACCGGGAGTCTATTGGCCAAGGTTTGTCCGCTTATGTGGGTGCTTTTTCCTCCGGTAACCCATCCAGCTTCTCGTTCAACCGCAGGGGCTGCGTTTTGGGCCGCCAGGGCGCTCACGCGGCACATAAACACAAGCCAAGCCTGTGTTTATGTGCCGCCGCCCTGCGCCAATTGCAGCGCAAAAGTGCGTATGCCGCGCAAGAGCATTTCAATGGCCACGGACACCAGTACAAGTCCCATCAAGCGCTCGATGGCGGTCACCACGCGGGTGCCTATCAGGCGTTGGATGCGCTCGGCAGACATCAGCACGGTAGCGCAAATGAGCATAGTCAGGCACAGTGCGCCCACCCATTCCATTCGCTTTTCTGGTTGCTGCGAAACCAGCAGTAGCACCGTGGCCAGGGCTGAGGGACCGGCAATCGAAGGCACGGCCAACGGCACGATTAAAGGCTCCATTAACAGCTCGGTTTCAGCCACGATAGGCGGTGGAAACACCATACGCAGCGCGATCAAAAACAAAATGACGCCACCACCGATCTGCAGCGCCAATTCGCTTAAGTTCATGACGCGTAAGAAGCCCTCACCGACAAACATAAAGGTAAGCAGCAAAAAGAAAGCAATAGAAATTTCGCGCAAGATCACGCGGGGCCTACGCTGCGCTGGTACGTGCTTGAGCGCATTGGCAAAGATAGGGATATTGCCCACCGGGTCAGTGATCAGCACCAGCAAAATCGTTGCTGATACAAAGGTGTAATCCATCACTTCGCGTACACCGTGTCCAATGATGCAAAGCCTTTGATCTCCAGCGGGTTGCCGCTTGGGTCTAGAAAAAACATCGTCCATTGCTCGCCGCTTTGTCCGGCGAAACGAATCTGCGGCTCCATGACAAATTTCACCTGCGCATCGTGCAAACGCTGCGCCAGCGCCTGCCAGTCGGGTAATGCCAGCACCAGACCGAAGTGCGGCATGGGTACCAGATGGTCCCCAACATGCCCGGTCAGGGTGGTCTTAAACGGCTCGCCCAGATGCAGCGAAATCTGGTGGCCGAAAAAATCAAAGTCCACCCAGGTCTCGGTACTACGCCCCTCTGTGCAGCCGAGTACGTCGCCGTAAAACGCCCGCGCAGCTTGCAAATCGGTGACGTGGTAGGCGAGGTGAAAAAGGCTAAAAGGTGTGGCCGCGGGCATGCCGGCATGATAAGCCTTGGGTTGTTGCTTTGATGGGCCCTATCGCCCCAGCGCAATCTCTATCCAGCGGCCAGCGCGCAGCAAGTGCGCGTCCTGCCGATACGCGGCCACTAGTTGCAAACCCAAGGGCAGGCCATTAGCCGCGTGGCCGATGGGAATATTCAAAGCCGGCAAGCCTAAAAAACTCCAGAGCGCACAAAAAATTGGATCACCGGTGGTCGCCAAGCCTTCTGGTGCTGGGCCTGGGGCGGGAACGGTCAGGAAGGCATCAAAGCCCTTGAGTTGCGCGGTAGCATCGGCGCGCAGCCGCGCCTGCAAATTGCGCGCAGCCAAGTACTCAAACGCAGAACGGGCAGCGCCTTGAGCCACAAGCTCTTTGATATGCACACTTAGGCGATCTGGAAAACGCGCCACATGATCGCGGTGCACCGCGCCACCCTCGGCTTCAAGCAGGCAAAACATCGCGTCCACACCCGTCCAGTACTCATCGGGCAGTGCAAACTCTTGCACCACAGCGCCCTGTGCGCGCAACTTGGCAATCGTCGATTGCATGGCCTGTTGTTGGTCCGTGGTGATGCGTTCATCAAAGGGCGTGCGCACATAGGCCAGCCGCGGGGACGCTAGCGGCGCCAAGCCGCTTTGCGCATCCATGGGAACTTCGGGCAGAGCGATGCTGTCGGCCCCGGTCGCCGTGAGGTTGCGCAACATATTGAAGGCATAGGCTACATCGTTGACCGAGCGCGCCAAGAAACCCATGTGATCAAGCGCATCAGATACCGGAAATGCGCCGGCAAGGGGCACCGCGCCAAAGCTGGATTTCAAGCCCACAATGCCGCAAAACGCGGCCGGGCGGATCACCGAACCCACCGTTTGCGTGCCCAAACCCAAGGGCAAAATGCCTGCGGCCACGGCTGCTGCCGAACCGCTGGACGAGCCACCGGGCGTATGCCCCGCGTTCACCGGATTGACGGTAGGACCGGGGTGGCGCCAGGCGAATTCGGTGCTTACGGTTTTGCCAAAAACTGTCCCGCCCAGTTGGCGTACGCGCCCGACTACTGCAGCGTCGTAGTCCAGCACCTGGTCGGTATAAATGGCTGAACCGTAGGTGGTGCCCAGTTCGCGGGTGGCGATTAAATCCTTCACGCCCACTGGGATACCGGCCCATGGGCCCTCGCCCACCCCATCGAGCAACTGCTGCGTTGGCGTGCGCGCTACGAAGGCGTGCAAAGCGGGCTCCAACTGGTCCGCCAAGTCAATGCATTGCTGCATATAGCCTTTGGGCGACAACTGTCCGCTGGCGATGGCTCGGCTTGCTGCAAACAGGCCTAAAGGGAGTTGTTTCATAAAAAGCCTCAGGAAATGTCTGCAAAACCGGAAGCCTTGGATCGGGCTTCTACAAGCGCCAGATGCCTCATTAACGGCAATTGGCGCATCATATTTCAAGCGTGCGGGTCGTCGTTTCTTCTCGTCGCGCACTCGTCCGCGGGGCCTTCGCTGGGGAAGCTTTCTGGGGCATTGACTAGGCTTTACGCTGCCATAATCAGCCCATGTCCTTGCATATCTTGCGCAAATCTACCGCCTTGGCGCGTTGGGTATTGCTATGGTGGTGCATGGCATTGGGCGTGGCTGTCGCAGCGCCATGGATGCAGCCAGTGCAGCACACGCTGGTGTGTAGCGCGTCGGGCAGCATTACGCTTCAAGACACTGACGCACCTGATACGCCTGTCGGCCACCATCTCGACTGCGTGCTCTGTCTGGCCGCCGGTGCACCACCGGTTTGCATCTCGGCTCGGCCAGTAGCCAGCGCCGCCCCACTTTTGGGTGCGCGCCAAGCACCCGCACTTCCTCCGCACAGCCTAAGTGCCGCCCCACCGCCGGGACGCGGACCACCGCTGGTTTAAAGCCGCCCACTGCGCGGAGCGTTATTGCGGCATGGCGCTTACGCGCTGTGCGGTAAGCGCATAGCCCTAGGGCGCCATTCCTGCCCCACTTTGCCCATGCAAGTGTCGCCTTTAGGGCGCGCGCTTTCGTTGGTTTCTCCAGTTCCAAATCTTTTTTTACTATGCATCTATTCAAAAACTCTTTCGTGCTGCTTGTCAGCACCATTGCCCTGGTCAGCACGCAGGCGCTTGCTCATGTGGTTTTGCAGGACGGGGCCGCTGCCGCTAACAGCAGCTATCGCGCGACGTTCCGGGTAGGTCACGGCTGCGATGGTGAGCCTACTAGTTCCATCCGCGTCATGCTGCCCGCAGGTTTCAACGGCGCGCAGCCCATGCCCAAGCCCGGCTGGACCTTGCGCACGGTCACCGGCCCACTGCCTGTACCGTATGAAAGCCATGGCAAGAAATATACCGAGGGCATACTGGAAATCAGCTGGACCGCCAACAGCACAGAGAATGCTTTGCCCGATGCCTACTACGACGAATTTGTGTTGCGCGG
>CAMDHL010000173.1 GCA_945898105.1 Comamonas sp. lk
CCAACGGCTGCTACGGGCCAGCCAGGTCGCTAGTTCGCCGGGCGCCAGCACTTTGGCGGCAAAGCGCTCGCCATGGCGCTCCAGGCTGGCGCGGATGCGACGCACATCGCAAATATCCGTGCCTATGCCGAAAATCATGGGCGCAAACACGCCAGATAGGCCATCACCGCGCCTACATAGCCGCGCTCCAGAGCATCACCAATCAGCGCATGCCCGATAGACACTTCTTGCACACCAGGCACCGCACTAATGAACGCGGCCAAGTTATCAAGATTAAGGTCGTGCCCGGCATTGATACCCAAGCCCGCCGCGGTGGCCGCTTGCGCCGCCCTGGCAAAACGCTCCAGTTGCGCCTGCGCACCGGCAGTGCCCCAGGCCGCCGCATAGGGCTCGGTATACAACTCCACCCGATCCGCACCCACGGCTTTCGCTCCGGCCATGGCATCAGCCTCGGCATCCATGAACAAACTCACGCGCACGCCCCAGGCCTGGGACTGGGCAATTAAGGGCCGCAGCACGGCATCATCTTGCGGAAAACTCCAACCGTGGTCACTGGTGAGCTGGCCTTCCCCGTCCGGCACAAAGGTAAGCTGATGCAAGGGCAGATTACGCGCCACTAGATCGGCAGCCACGTCCATCAGGTTATGCAGCGGGTTACCTTCCACATTAAATTCACGACCCGGCCAGTCCTGCATCAGCTGTGCCAGTTCCAGCACATCACTGCCTCTGATATGCCGCGCGTCGGGGCGCGGGTGCACCGTAATCCCCGAGGCCCCAGCCTCCAAACACAAGGCGGCCGCACGCGTCACGCTGGGGATGCCCAGATGGCGGGTGTTGCGCACCAAGGCCACTTTATTCAGATTGACAGAAAGCGCAGTGAATGAGGTTTGCATGGCAAGCGGGCAGTGCCTTTGGTTTCAAAGCTTACAAAGATCAATAGGACTGAATGTCCACCATCATCTGGCGGGTGCGCAAGCTACGCACCCCGCAATGGTAGTGCAGCAGCGTGCGCAACATAGGCTTGAGCGCCGCGCTCAGGGGTGCGCAGGTTCGCAGGGTTTCGGTAAAACGGCTGTCCTCGGTCAGCGATGCCTGCAAGGCAGACCATTGCGTTCCGGTCAAAAAAAACCTGTCATCGCCATGCGCCTGGCGCAGCCCGCCTTCGGGCACCAAGGTATAGGGCTGGTCGGGTTCTAGTGCTGCCAAGGTCAGCGTTTGCACATCGAGCTGCGGCAGCAGGCCGACTTCGCGCAGCAGCAGCAACTCATAACTGCGAAGCGCCGCTTCCAGTACCTCCTCGTGCGAGCTGGCCAGCACGGCCACCACGCTGGCATAAACGTCAAACAAAACCGGGTGAGGGTCGTCACGCGCCAAGAGCGTGAGCAAAAGCTCATTGAGGTAGTAACCCGAAAGCAAGGCCTCGCCGGTAGGCATGACATGGCCGCCCTGCCATTCGGCACTTTTAAGGGTGCGGATTTCGGCGTCTCCCCCGAATGCCAGATGCAGGCGCTGCAGGGGCAAAAGCACAGGACGGAAACTCGAGCTAGGCCGTTTGGCGCCTTTAGCGATCAAGGCGAGGCGACCATGGTGGCGGGTAAACACCTCCAAAATCAGACTCGATTCGCTCCAGTCGTAGCGATGCAGTACAAAAGCCGGTTCGTCTGCAATGCGCTTGGCGGCCATTTACTCGTATCCGAAAGAGCGCACGCGCGCCTCGTCATCGGCCCAACCCGAACGCACCTTGACCCACATTTCAATAAACACTTTGGCATCGAGCAGCTTCTCCAGCTCGACCCGGGTTTCGGTGCCAATACGCTTGATGCGTTCGCCTTTGTCGCCAATAACCATGGCTTTGTGGCCATCACGCTCGACCACGATGGTGGCGGCAATCCGCAACAATCGCTTTTGCTTACCGCGCCCGGCTTCTTCTTCAAATTTGTCGATGACCACGGTCGAGGTGTAGGGCAATTCATCGCCCGTGAGGCGGAATAGTTTTTCCCGCACGGTTTCACTGGCTAAAAACTTTTCGCTACGGTCGGTCAGTTCATCCTCACCGTACCACCAGGCTTGCTCCGGCAAGTATTTTTCACAAATCCCCAACATGCGCTCAATGTCCTTGGCGTTTTTGGCGGACATCGGCACAAATTCGGCAAAGGGGTGGCGCAGCTGCATTTCCTGCAGCCAAGGCGCAATATCGGCACGGCGGTTCACCTGATCGAGCTTATTTGCAACGAGCAAGGTGGGCACCTCTTTGCTCAGCAAAGCTAACACCTTGGCATCGGCTTGGTTAAACATGCCGGCCTCGACCACGAACAAAATCAGGTCTACATCGCCCACCGCACCCATTACGGTTTTGTTCAGCGAGCGATTGAGTGCGTTGTTATGACGGGTCTGAAAACCGGGCGTATCAACAAAGACAAACTGCGATGCGCCGCGCGTGTGCATACCGGTAATGCGGTGGCGCGTGGTTTGCGCTTTGCGCGAGGTGATACTGATTTTTTGCCCTACCAAAGCGTTCATTAACGTGGACTTACCTACATTGGGTTTGCCCACAATAGCGACCAAACCGCAGCGCTGCCCGGGGGCGCCCTGCTCGCCGGCCTCCGACAGGCGTGGCATGGTTTTGAGCAGACCTGCCAGCATGCTGTCCACATCCGGCGCTTCCTGTTCAGGCGCAGCGGGCGGGGGCGAGGTCGGCTTATTTTTAGTTGGCATTCGGGGCTTTGGAGTGAATAGTTTGCAGCATCGCGCTGGCAGCGGCTTGCTCGGCGGCGCGGCGCGAGCCGCCTATGCCGCGCTCGATCAGGGCCAGTTGCGCAATTTCGCAAGCCACGTCAAATGTTTGCTGGTGCGCAGCGCCCAGGGTGTTGACCACTTTGTAGTCGGGCAATGGCATTTTGCGCGCTTGCAGCCATTCCTGCAATTCGGTTTTCGGGTCTTTACCAATGGCAGCCATGCCGGGGTTCACGTCTAGCTTCTCGAACAATCGTTGTACCAGGCCTTGCGCTGCGGGGTAACCGGCGTCCAGATAAATCGCGCCAATAATCGCCTCCAGCGCATCGGCCAATATGGACGGACGCTTAGCACCGCCTGAGCGCATTTCGCCGTCACCCAATTTAAGCAGGGGCGATAAGCCCAAATCCAAAGCCAACTTATGCAAAGTCTCCTGGCGCACCAGGCTGGCCCGTACGCGCGACAAATCACCTTCGGGCAAAGACTGTAGCTTGGCGTACAAAAAATCCGACACCGCCAGACTAAGCACCGAGTCGCCCAAAAATTCCAGCCGCTCGTAATGGTCCGATGAAAAGCTGCGGTGAGTTAAAGCCTGCTCCAGCAAAGCCGGATGCTTGAATGGGTGTTGCAGCCGTTGCTGCAATTGCGCAAGCTCGGGCTTCACATTGCGCCCTTACGTCGCCGCGATACGGGCGCGCGCCACGCGATGGGACTGGTCTGACCCCAGGTCAATGGAAGGGCCCGACACGCTTGAGGTTGCCGAAGTTCATCCATACAAAAAAGGCTTTACCCACGATATTTTTCTCGGGCACAAAGCCCCAGTAACGCGAGTCCATGGAGTTGTCGCGGTTGTCACCCATCATGAAAAAGTGGCCCTCGGGCACTTTGCAGGTCACACCCTCAATGGTGTAATTGCAGCCCTCGGAGCCAGGGAATTTATCGGCACCGGGCACGAAGGCCGGGCGCTGCTCGTCGTTGAGAACACGATGGCTTTGGGTGCCGAATTTTTCTTCGTATTGCTTGAAGTAGCGCATCGCGTCTTCATCAAAAAATTCGGGTACCGATTCGGTGGGAACTGCCTGCCCATTAACGGTCAGGCGCTTATTCAGATAGGCCACGGTGTCGCCGGGCACGCCAACTACGCGCTTGATGTAGTCCAAACTGGGCCTGGGCGGATACCGGAAAACCATCACATCGCCGCGCTGGGGCTTTTCGCCTTCGGTCATCTTGGTGTTAAGCACCGGCAGTCGCAAGCCGTAATGAAATTTATTGACCAGAATCAAATCGCCTACCAGCAAGGTAGGAATCATCGAGCCCGATGGAATTTTGAAGGGTTCGACGATAAACGAGCGCAGGAAGAACACCGAAATAATGACCGGGAACAAGCCCGCAGTCCAATCCAACCACCAGGGCTGAGCGAGGATGTCTTCGGCCGCTTGTGCGACATCACCGTCCACGCGGGAAATTCCTTGTTTTTCTAAACCAGCGCGCCGTTGCTCGTCAGCATCCTGCAGTCGTCGGACCGCAGCCTGGCGTGCCGGCAAAAAATAAAAACGCTCGGCCAACCAATAGACACCGGTCACGGCCGAGGCCATGAACAACAGGAACGCGAAATTTCCTTCGACCGCACCCATAAACCACGCGCCGGCATAAGCCACAAACGCGGCAAGTACCAGAGAAGTAATAAAAGGCATCAGTCTTCCACCCGCAAAATAGCTAGGAAGGCTTCCTGGGGCACCTCAACCGATCCGATTTGTTTCATGCGTTTTTTGCCTGCTTTTTGTTTTTCAAGGAGCTTGCGCTTGCGCGAAATATCACCACCGTAGCACTTGGCCAGCACGTTTTTACGCAAGGCTTTGATTGTCTCACGCGCAATTACATTCGAGCCGATCGCCGCCTGGATGGCGACGTCATACATCTGGCGGGAAATCACCTCGCGCATCTTGCCGACCACCGCCCGGCCCCGATAAGTCGCTTGGGTGCGGTGCACGATGATGGACAACGCATCGACCCGTTCGCTGTTGAGCAAAATATCTACTTTGACGACGTCCGATGCGCGGTATTCTTTGAACTCGTAGTCCATGGACGCATAACCCCGGCTGACCGATTTGAGCTTGTCAAAAAAGTCCAGCACGATCTCGCCCAAGGGCATGTCATAGGTCAGCATTACCTGGCGCCCGTGGTAGGCCATATTGAGCTGCAAACCACGCTTTTGGTTGGCCAGAGTCATCACAGCGCCCACGTACTCTTGCGGCATGTAAAGGTGAACCGTCACGATGGGTTCGCGGATTTCGTCCAACTTGCCCTGGTCGGGCATCTTGGA
>CAMDHL010000174.1 GCA_945898105.1 Comamonas sp. lk
GTTTTGAATCAGGGCGCTGCGATGCGTGTTTGGTCAGCGCGCTGCGGGCAGGGCCGAGTCGGCCTCCACCGGCACACGCGCTGCTAGTGCGCACATCAGCTCGTAGGCGATAGTGCCGCCCGCTTGGGCTACGCGGTCGATAGGCAGTAGGGTGCCGCTGCTGGCATAGCCCCATAGCGTGACCTCCGCGCCCTGGCCGCTGGAGGGCAGTTCGCTCAAGTCAACGGCCAACATGTCCATGCTGACCCGCCCGATAGTACGGCTGGGCTGGCCATCGACCAAGACGGGCGTGCCAGTGCCGCAGCTGCGCGGGTAGCCGTCGGCATAGCCGCAGGCCACGATGCCGATGCGCATGGGGTGCTGCGCGACGAAGGTCGAGCCATAGCCCACGGTGTCGCCCGTTTGTAGCTGCTGAGTTGCGATGACCTGAGACCGCAGGCTCATTGCTGCCTGCAGCCCTGCCTCCATGGCGTCTGCTTGCCCGAAGTCGGGCGCACTGCCGTAAAGCGCAATGCCGGCACGCACCCAGTCGCTGGGCGGCAGGCCGTGCGGTGCTTGCCGCGCATGTAGGTTCTGGCGCAGCACGGCGGCACTGTTGCTCAGGCAGCGCTCGCCCGGCAAGTCCGAGGTGGCGGTTTGGAAGACGGCCGCCTGGGCAGCGATGCCTATCGGTCCGTCAGCGTCGCTGAAATGCGTCATCAGGGAAATTTCGTCCACCTGAGGAAGCGCGTTCAGGCGCGTCCAGGCGGCGCGCGCCTGGTGCGGCGCAAAGCCCAGCCGGTTCATACCGCTGTTGATTTTCAGGAAAACCCGCTGCGGCGTATGGGTTTTGTGTGCCGCCAGCATGTCAATTTGCGCTTCGCAATGAACCGTGTGCCACAAGTCCAGGCGCGAGCAGGCCTCTAGGTCGCGCAGTTCGAATGCGCCCTCTAATAAAAGAATCGGCCCACGCCAGCCCAGTGCGCGCACACGCCGTGCCTCTTCAATATCCAGCAGGGCAAAGCCGTCGGCGCCCGCCAGTGCGCTAAACACATGTTCAATGCCATGGCCATAGGCATTGGCCTTGATTACCGCCCACAAGCGTGCATCGGGCGCATGCTGGCGCAGTATGGCGACGTTGTGGCGCAGGGCCTCGGGGTGGATTAGGGCTTGGAGGGGGCGCGGCATGGCGCTACTGTAGCGGGCGAATGTAAGGTGTCGCGCCTGCGTGCTATAACCCGCGCACTGTGATTCCTGACCGCTGTACGCCACCCCCGCCGAGAACGGCAAACCAGATGACGACCGAATGAAGCGCGGTTTTTTCACCATCATGTCGGCGCAGTTCCTCAGCTCGCTGGCCGATAACGCCTTGTTTGTGGGCGCGGTGCAACTGCTGCGCGGTGCCCAGGCACCCGAGTGGCAGCAGGCCGCGCTGGTGCCCATGTTTGCGTTGTTTTATGTGATCCTGGCCCCTTTTGTCGGCGCATTTGCCGATGCCTACCCCAAGGGCAAGGTCATGCTGGTCAGCAATGGCATAAAAATCGTCGGTTGTTTGCTGATGCTGTTTGGCGGGCATCCGCTTATGGCCTATGCCGTGGTGGGCCTAGGTGCCGCTGCCTATTCGCCGGCCAAATACGGCATCCTGACCGAATTGCTGCCCGCCTCCCAATTGGTCAAAGCCAATGGCTGGATCGAGGGTCTGACGATCGCGTCCATTATTTTGGGCGTCTTGTTGGGTGGTCAGTTGATCGGTCCGCATATTGCGCCCCATCTACTGGCGCTGGATATTCCCTTCTTGGACACCAGTATTGACACCCCGCCGGAAGCGGCGATTTGCGCACTGGTTGTGCTTTACCTACTCGCCGCCTGGTTTAACACCCGTATCCCGCTGACCGGCGTGGACATGCGCCCTTTGCCTAAAAACCTATTTGGTTTATTGCCCGACTTCTGGCACTGCAATATGCAACTGTGGCGCGACCGGCTGGGCCAGATTTCGCTGGGAACCACCACCTTGTTTTGGGGCGTGAGCGGTAATTTGCGCTACATCGTGCTGGCATGGGCCGCTGCTGCATTGGGCTACTCAGTGACACAAGCGTCAGCCCTCGTTGGCGTGGTGGCCGTGGGCACAGCTTTGGGCGCGGTGGTGGCCTCCATGCGTGTGCGTTTAGAGCACGCCACCCGTGTGCTGCCGCTGGCCGTGGGCATGGGCTTGCTGGTGATTTTGTTGAACTTTATTACCAACGTCTGGGTGGCAGCGCCCTTTTTGATATTGCTGGGCGCCCTGGGTGGCTTTCTGGTGGTGCCCATGAATGCCTTGCTGCAACACCGCGGGCATAACCTGATGGGCGCGGGACGCTCCATCGCCGTGCAAAACTTCAATGAGCAGGCCTGCATCCTGGTTCTAGGTGGTTTGTACAGCTTGTCCACCGGCATGGGCGTCTCGGCTTTTGTGGCTATAAGTGCCTTTGGAATGCTGGTGGCCGGCTGCATGGAATTGATCCGCCGCTGGCATCGGTACAACTGCCGCGTCCACGGCACTGAAGTGGAACGGCTACTGGAAATCGCCCGCAACGACGACCTGCACGGATGAGCCGCGTCGGTTCTGCGCTGGCCGTGGGGGCGTTGCTTGGCAATGCGTTTTGTTACGGGCTCTCTTGGTGGCCGTTTCGGCAATTGCAGGCGCTGGGTGTGCATCCCTTGTGGGCCACGGTGCTAGTGGATGCACTGGTTCTGCTGGTTATTGTGGCTTTGTCGCCGCGCGTGCTTGGCCAATTGACGCGCAGTTGGGCCTTGTGGCCTTTGCTTCTGGCGGCCGGATGCACCAATGTCGGCTTTAACTGGGCAGTCACCATCGGCGATGTGGTGCGTGTGGTGCTTTTGTTCTATTTGATGCCGGTGTGGGTTGCCCTCATGGCCTGGCCGCTGTTGGGCGAGCGGCCTAGTTTGCGCTCTGTGGCCTATATGTTGCTGGCCTTGTGCGGCGTGGTACTCGTGCTAAAAACCCCCGAATCACCCTGGCCGTGGCCACATGACCTGGCCGACGCCTTGGCCTTGATGGGCGGCTTTAGTTTTGCCTTGACCAATCTGCTGCTGCGCCGTTTGCGCGATTCCGATGCCATGACGATTACCGCCACCATGCTGCTGGGGGGCACCATCTTGTGTGCGTTAACCGCCTGGGTTGGGATGGAGCAAGGCATGGTGCCCGCACTACCCGCGCCTGCTGCGCCTTGGCTATTGGGTGCGCTCGGTTTGGCACTGATGATCGGCGTGGGCAATGTGTCTTTGCAATACGGCGCCGCGCGCTTGCAAGCACACACCACTTCCATCGTCCTGCTCTGCGAGGTAGTGTTTGCCAGTGTGTCTGCCATCCTTCTGGGCGCTGGAGTGCTGACAGAGCGCGTGGCGATCGGCGGTGCCCTCATATTCGCGGCGGCTTTGTTGTCTGCGTTATCCTCTCCCGCCGCGCACGATAGCGCCCCAGCCACCATCGCAACGGAGACACCATGAGCAACGCTTTTGACTTTGAAGCCACCACCATTGACGGCAAACCTTTGCAACTCAAAGACTTCCAAGGCAAAGCTGTGTTGGTGGTCAATACGGCTAGTGCCTGTGGCTTCACGCCCCAGTTTGCCGGACTCGAAGAGTTGCATCAACGCTACCAGGCCAAAGGGCTGGTGGTCCTCGGATTCCCTTGCAACCAATTTGGTGCGCAGGACAAGGGCAGCGATACCGAGATCGCCAACTTCTGCCAGAAAAACTATGGCGTCAGCTTTGCCATGATGTCCAAGGTCGAGGTTAATGGTTCCGGCGCGCATCCGCTTTTTAAATGGCTCACGCACGAGGCGCCGGGCATTTTGGGCACCGAGTCCATCAAGTGGAATTTCACCAAGTTTTTAGTCGGACCTGACGGCGTGGTGCGTAAGCGCTATGCGCCCACCGACACGCCGGCCAGTTTGGCTGCCGACATCGAGGCTGCGCTACCCGCCGGCTGATCGGGCCCCATGCGCTCGCTGGTTTTCGGCTTTGTTGTTGTCCCCAACTTTTCGCTGATTGCGCTGAGCGCCTGCGTGGACCCTTTGCGCCTGGCCAACCAGGTGCTAGGCCACACGGTGTACCACTCCGTGCTGCTATCAGTCGATGGCGGGCTGGTAGCTTCCAGCGACGGCATCCAGGTCATGACACAGCACAGTCTGGCGCAGGCGCCCGGACTGGATGTGGTGTTTGTCATCGGCCCCAACCCGATTCCCAAACGCGGTTTGCGCACGCTGGCGCTGTGGCTGAAGAAGCAAGCCTCCCTGGGTTTGCCGCTGGGCGGTATCGATACCGGTGCCTACCTGATGGCACAGGCCGGTTTGCTCGATGGCTACCGCAGCACGATCCACTGGGAAGACCATGAGGCCCTGGCCGAGCAATTCCCCAAAGTCATCGTCACGCAGCATTTTTTCGAGGTGGACCGCGACCGCTACACCTGCAGCGGGGGCGTGGCGCCCCTGGATTTGATGACTTATTTACTAACGCAGGCGCCGGGTAGTCGTGAGCTGGCCAATGAAGTAGCCAATCTCTTAATTGCCGAGCGGCGCAGCCTGACCGATGTGCAAACCGTCTCCATCATCCACCAAAGCCGGGTGACCAATCCGGTGGCCATTGAGGTCTTGCGCTTGATGGAAGCCAATGTGTCCGAGCCCTTGACGATTAGCGAGTTAGCGCAACTGGCCGGCGTATCCTTACGCAGCTTGCAACGTTTATTCAAGCAAAAATTTGAGCGTTCGGCAGAGCGCGTGTATCTGGACATACGCTTAGCGCATGCACGCCTTTTGGTGCACCGCAGCGACAAAAGTGTGCGCGAAATTGCAGTGCGCACCGGTTTTGCCTCGCCCTCGCACCTGACTGCACGTTACACGCCCCGCTACGGTGCCTCGCCGCAAAAAGACCGCGACAAGCGGGCGCAAGGCATGGCGTCGAAAGACAGATTATTGTCGTAATAGAAAAGTCCTATAGCGACATTTCCCCGCATACTCGGCCCGCTGAACCCCACGGAGATAAACCATGACCATGCCT
>CAMDHL010000175.1 GCA_945898105.1 Comamonas sp. lk
CGCAGCTCAGCCAGCAGGGTTGCCGGCGAGGAAAAAGACAAGGTAATGTGCTCCATGTCCATCACCGGCTCCGCAAAACCGGCCTGCACCAACATATCGCCCCAGTCATGCATATCGGTAAATTCGTGGGCGGGGGCAGGCCAGCCTTGGCGGGCATAAAGGTGCCGCAACTCCCGCAAAGTGTCCGGGCCCAGGCAGGAAAACATCAAAAAGCCGTCGGATTGCACCAGACTGTGCCAGCGCTGAATCAAGGCCTGTGGGTCCGGGCTAATGTGTAAGGCCATATTGGCCCACAGCAAGTCCACGGGCTGGGCAGGCGCCTCAAAGCGGGTCGGGTTTTTCCACCGTCGGGCTGACCACCACGGCAAACGCAAAGCGGCGCGGGCCAAATCCACAGTTTGCGGCGGGTCCTGCTGCACAAAGCTAGTGGCCGCGGGGTAACGTCGGCGCAATAAGGTATGCGCCTCGATTCCGCCGCGCAAAACCTGCCAATGCAGCCAACTGTCCGGCTTTTTCACGATCCATTGCAGCCGTTCCTCCATGCGCCGCGCCACCTCTTCGTGCAACCAGGGCGAGGTCTGCTTTCTGGCGTGTTCGGGCCCACCGGCCAGGGGTAATGCCTCCCAGCGCCTGGCGGCTTGGGCATCGATGGTGGGTGGGCGTTGGTTTGTCATCAAGGGAGCAAAGGGTGCGCGGGCTGGTACCGGACCGGAAAATTAGGAGGCACGACCACGATCACGTCGGCACTTGCCAGGGGCCAAACGGGCTTTACGGCAGTATATTGGCAGCATGATTTTTTCGCTGTTTCAAGGGGTGGCGGCGCATCTTCCGAGTCGGTGCGCGGTTTGCCACGCCTGGCCCGGTCAGCCGGTGTGCGAGGACTGCATCGGCTTGTTTGCCCAGCCAAGGCCGCGCTGTACACTTTGCGCACTGGTGGTGGCCGACGACTCGCAGCCCTGCTCGGCCTGCCAAGCGGCGGCAAGTCCGCTTGACGCGGCACTGGCAGCCGTCAGCTACGGATACCCCTGGGCGGGATTGGTGCAGGAATTCA
The DNA here is from genome assembly GCA_945898105.1 of Comamonas sp. lk. GTDB lineage: Bacteria > Pseudomonadota > Gammaproteobacteria > Burkholderiales > Burkholderiaceae_C > Allorhodoferax. The sequence continues at coordinate 1,052 of CAMDHL010000175.1, forward strand.
AATTCCGCGCCCAACCCGCGTGGGCGCGCAGCATGGCCTTGCTCATGCGCAGCGCCCCCTGGGTGGAACCAGCGCTGGACGCTGCTGATTGGGTATTGCCGATGCCACTATCCACCCAAAGATTGCAAAGCCGGGGCTTTAACCAGGCCTGGCAGCTGGCAAAAGAGCTATCCCCGGCAAAGGCGCGCGCCCAATGGCTGCTGCGCATCCGGGATACACCCGCGCAAAGCAGCCTGGCACGCAAAGAACGCCTCTCCAATGTGGCGCATGCCTTCGCCATCGACCCGCTGCGCCAGCGCGATCTAGAAGGTAAAAATGTGATTTTGGTTGACGATGTAATGACCAGCGGTGCCTCCCTACGCGCCGCGGCGCAGGCCCTGCGGCAGGCCGGGGTGGGGCAGGTCACGGCGCTGGTTTTTGCTCGGGCGGAACACCCGGATTAGGCGCGGTTTCACCCACCTTAGGCCGCGCGACAATGCGGACATGTTTCACATTGTTCTAGTCCACCCCGAAATTCCACCCAACACCGGCAACGTAATCCGACTGGCCGCCAACACCGGTTGCAGCTTGCATTTGATCGAGCCGCTGGGCTTTTCTATGGACGACAAACACATGCGGCGCGCCGGATTGGACTACCACGAGTACGCCAGTGTCCAAAAACACGCCAGCTGGCAAGCCTTTCTGGACACCGTCAAACCTGAGCGTATGTTTGCGCTGACCACGCGCGGCACGGTCAGCCCTTACGCTATCAGCTTTAGGACCGGCGATTGCTTAGTGTTCGGATCAGAAACCGCAGGGCTTTCCGATGCGGTGCGCGCCAGCTTCAGCCCCGCGCAATGCTTAAAACTACCCATGCAGGCGGGTCAACGCAGCCTGAATCTCTCCAACGCGGTGGCCGTGACGGTATTTGAAGCATGGCGGCAAAACCGCTTCGGCGCCGCTGAATTACCTCAGGGATAGAGGCGGGAAATAGATTCGGCCACACACACCGGCTTGGCCACGCCTTCGCGCTCGGTACTTACTTCCCAGGTGAACTGGAAACCACCGTTTTCCACCGGGTCAGCACGCAGTAGCTTGATACTGGCGCGCAGACGGCTGCCGACCGGCACCGGGCCGGTAAAGCGCACCCGGTTCAGCCCGTAATTAACACCCATACGCGTCTGGACAATATGGATAGCCGAAGCGAAAAAAAGCGGAATCATCGACAGCGTCAGAAAACCATGCGCGATTGGCGCGCCAAAGGGCCCCGCCTTAGCGCGCTCCTCGTCGATATGGATCCACTGGTGGTCCCCCGTCGCCTGGGCAAATTGGTTAATTTGCTCCTGGGTAATGGTGACCCAGTCGCTGGTGGATATGGGTTGGCCCGCCAGTGCGGCTAGTTCCTGCAAAGTTTCGAAATTTCTCATGGTGGTTAGCGGTAAAAGTAGAAATTAGCGTAATCGGCCGCCATCAGCGTTCTAGCCATTTGCCGATCGGCTTCCATTGGTCCTGGTCGCGTTCCATGCGGCTGGTATGCACGTCAAATACCGTTAGGCCGTTGGCTGCGAGGTGCACGTAGTTTTGGGTGTCGCGCAGAGTGCCAACGGTAGGGAGATTCAAAGATTTCACAAACGCAAATAGCTGATCGGCTGCCAAGGTACGGTCGTCCACCCGCATCGCCACGATACCCACCTCCACGTTTTCAGCGTGGCGGCTCTGGGCCAGTTCGTCAAGGAAGGTGCGGGTAGCGTAGATATCAAAGATGCTGGCCTGCAAAGGCACCAGCACTTTGTCCGCCCACTTGAGCACGTCTTTGAGTTGTTTACCCGCCAGCGCCGCTGGGGTGTCCAACACATAGTGGTCCGCGCCCTTGGGAGGCTTGGTAAATTCTTGCGGGTCCACATCCCAGTAGCTGATGGGTTTTGCCGAAGGTGGCCGCAGCGACAGCCACAGGCGCGCGGACTGCTGCACATCCGCATCGCCGAGCATGACCTCGTATCCCCGCGAGGCCAGGTAGCCCGCAACGTGGGTAGACAAAGTGGACTTTCCAACCCCGCCTTTGGGGTTGGCAATGGCAATGCGTGTCATATGGTGTTACCTCTTTGCAATGGAATTACCAACAAGGGCGTTGCGAACATTATGAAACGCGCAGGCCCGTCAAGGGGTGGAATTTAGCACCAGGCCCGGCATTGCGCGAGCGCTCAGGCAAAGCCATCCCAGACCAGTTTGATGCCGGTAAGGAACATCCCGGTGTAAACCAGGCGGTAAAACAAGACTTGGCTCACGTGACGCGCCAGGCGCACGCCCCCCCACACGCCCACGGGCGCTAAGGGCAGCAAGACCATGGCCGTGGCCATATTGCGCAAATCCAGTAAACCAAGCCAAGCATAGGGAATCCATTTACACAAATTCAGTGCAAAAAAGAAGAACGACATGGTGGCGGCAAAAGTCACCGGACTAAGCCGCAAACCAATAAAGTACGCATTGATAGGCGGACCACCGGCGTGGGCCACAAAGCTAGTAAACCCCGAGGTGACTGATAAAACCCGTCCCAGCCACACAGGCGGGGACATGGTCGTCGATGCCTTCCACAAGACGCGTTGCGCCAAAAATACCAGGGTTACGACACCTACCACGGCCGATACCGCATGCGGCGGCACCAGCTTAAACAACAAGGCTCCCAGCACGATGCCCAAAATGCCAAAAGGCAGAATGCGCCGCAGCAAAACGGGGTCGAAATCTTTGCGGAATGCGGCACTGCCCAGCACGTCCATCACCAACAACAAGGGCATCAAAATCGCCGCCGCCTCGGAGACTGTCACCGACAAAGCCATCATCGGAACGGCCAAGGACCCGAAGCCTGAGCCAAAGCCACTTTTGCTCACTCCCAGCAGCAAAACCGCCGGTATGGCCACGGCATAGAAAAACGGATCCGTGATGATGGGCCAGGCTTCAAACATAGTGGGGCTTAGCCGAATCCGGCGAAAACGTCCATGGTAACCTTGCCCGATGTTCAACCCCTCTCAAGAGGATGTGCGCCGTTTTTTTTGCTCGGTGTACGCCAAAGCCCGCGGCGCTCAGCCCATGGACGCCATGGAAACTCTGGCCGGCCAATGGATTGCAGAACATCCCGAGTACCACTCGGATTTTCAGGACCTGGAAGCCGCCGTCAGCCGCGTTTACCCCGAGGGCAGCGGGCAGACCAATCCGTTTTTGCACTTGTCGATGCATTTGTCGATTAGCGAACAGTGCAGTATTGACCAGCCGCGCGGAATTCGCCAAGCTGTGGAACTGCTGACGCACAAAAGGCAATCTCTGCATGCGGCCCACCACGAAGCCATGGACTGCCTGGGCACCATGTTGTGGGAAAGCCAGCGTGCCGGGCGACCGCCCGATGGCCAGGCCTACATCGACTGCGTGCAGCGCCACGTCACGCGGGATTGAGCGAAAAAAAACCGCCCGGAGGCGGTTTTTTCATGAGGTAACTTTGGCTTAACGGACACGGCTCTGGGGCACGGTTTTGAGACTGCCGGGCAGGCTGCCCACATAGTTCGCTAGTTCTTTCAGTTCAGCGTTGGAGAACTGTTTAGCAACGCCGCCCATGATGGCGTTGCCGCGGCCCAATTGAGCGTTGCCTTCGGCTTTGTAGGATTTGAGCGCCACATAAAGATAGTCGTTGTACTGACCAGCGATTAGGGGGTAGCTGGGATCAATGGGTTTGTTGAGGTTGTCACCATGGCAGGAAATGCAAGCACCTTTGGCAAGCAGGGCCTCCCCAGCAGAAGTGCCGCCACCGATTTTGTCGAGCGGCTTGGCGTTGGCGTCCACACCCAATGCGCTGAAATAAGCTGCCAAATCAGCCATGTCCTGATCACTGAGTGATACCGCGATACCGCGCATAGTAGGGTGCTTACGCTCGCCCTTTTTGTAGGCGTTTAGAGAAGCAATAATGTATTTTTCACCCTGGCCGGCAATCTTGGGAACCTTATGCACCTCCGGGAAGC
>CAMDHL010000176.1 GCA_945898105.1 Comamonas sp. lk
ATTCGACGCAGTGTCAATGGCGGCAGCATAAGCGCCTTTTTGCTTTGCGCCAGTGAACTGAATGCCTTGGGGACAGCGTCCATTTCCATACCAGGTTTCAGCGCGAAAGGCGCTTTCATGGTGGCATGCCATCCGTAGCGGGAGGCAGCGGCGGTAGATGCGCACAAGGTTTCAGGAGAAATAGTAGGGAAATCCGGTTGGCACATGGCATGTCTGCGTTGAGCGCAACGCCCCAACCACTGCGCACCCAGTTGCGCCAAGGGCGAATGCTCAGCGGGCGCGAAGTAAGCGGCGTGGCGGTGTATGACAGCTTCGAGCATGGTAGTTGAGCGAATGGCGCGCAGGGATAGCGAGGCGGGCTTGCGTGCTTGACCGAGCACTGGACCGTCACCCAAAAGACATATTTTTCAATTAATCTCAGACTTTAGATAAAAAAAATTTCAGTTGCATGACTATCAACGCATCGCTTAAGCGGGGCTACGGATGCTGACAGATACCGCAATGTCTGGTCACGTGCCACGTCAGCGTTGGCTCAACATTCTGTCCCGTGCTCCGGCAGATTTCCTGGAGACGCATCTGAGCTTTTTAGCACAGGGTTCGCACCAGTGGCTGCGTCCTGCGGAGACCGGCTTGGTTATGGTGCGTGCTAGGGCGGGTGGCACTGGGCAGCGCTTCAATTTTGGAGAGGCTACCGTCACCCGCTGCGTGATAAGGCCCGACCTCGCCTTGACCGGTTCGCGACAAGTCGGCGTCGGCTATGTTTTGGGCTGTTCTCACCGGCAGGCCCTTTTGGTGGCCTTGGCCGATGCGCTGTTGCAGGAAAGCGATCTGCACGCCCGCTGGTACGAATCGCTCATAGCGCCGCTTATTCAGATGCAAACGCAAGCCATAAGGCAGCAGCAGGCGCAAACGCAATCAACACGGGTTGAGTTTTTTACGGTGGCACGCGAAGCTGGCAGCGACCGTGGTGAAGAGGATGCCCCATGAACACGCTGTCACTCCAAGATATGGCACCCGGCTTTGCCGATCCCACGGCGCAGAGCCAGATCGTGTTTCGCAGTGCGCTGGATGCGATGGCGCGGCCGGGAACGCCTATTTACCTAACTGCGGCGTCTTTGGTGTCGGCGCCAGCTCCACACAGTGCTGCCGCAGCGAGCTTGTTGCTGGCCTTGCTGGACCAAGATTGCACACTGTGGCTTTCTCCTACTTTGGCGGCGGGGCCTGCGGCGGCCTGGTTGCGTTTTCACACCGGTTGCCAGCTCGAGGAGGATTGTTCCAAGGCCGACTTTGTCTGGGCCGCCTCCATTGCCGAATTACCGCCGCTTAAGCGTTTGAAGCAGGGAAGCGCCGAATACCCCGATCAATCGACAAGCTGCGTGATCGATGTGAACGGTTGGCGCGCTGCTGGGGTCTCAGATGCCGAAGCAGTCTCACTGCGTGGGCCGGGCGTGCGCGATGTCCTCACCCTGTCCGTGGACGGTATGGACGCTAGCTTTGTGCAGCAGCACCGCGCCATGCAGGAGCACGCCCCTTGTGGTATCGATATTTTTTTCTGTGCAGGGGATGCGCTGATGGGCTTTCCGCGCAGTGTGCGCCTGGGTAGCGGTACCGAGAGTCCAGCATGTACGTAGCGGTCAAAGGCGGTGAGGCCGCCATCCTCAACAGCTACCGCCTGCTCGCCGAACAGCGCCGGGGTGACGTGGCGATCGCCGAACTCAGCGTAGAGCAAATCAGCCAGCAATTGCGCCTGGCCGTGGACCGTGTCATGACCGAGGGATCGGTTTATGACCCCAAACTCGCCGCATTGGCGATCAAGCAAAGTGCGGGCGATCTGGTGGAGGCGATTTTTCTGTTGCGCGCCTACCGTGCAACCCTGCCCAGGCTGGCTTACACCGAGGCGATCGATACCGGCCGCATGGTGCTCTCACGGAGGGTGTCGGCCACCTTCAAAGACCTGCCGGGCGGCCAATTGCTAGGGCCCACTTACGACTATACCCAACGCCTGTTGGATTTCAGCCTTTTGGCTACGGGCGTACATCCTGAGCCGGACACGCTCTGCGCTGCGCTCGCACCCGCGCCGATTGAGGCCGCCCCGCGCGTGGTTGACCTGCTTAACCACGAAGGTTTGGTGGAAGAGCAAGCCGTTCCTGAGGGCGACCCCGAGCCCTTTGACCTAACCCGCCAGCCGCTGCGTTTCCCCGCTGACCGCAGCGCGCGCTTGCAGAATCTGGCCCGCGCCGACGAAGGCTTTTTGCTCGCCATGGCCTATTCCACCCAACGCGGTTATGCCGAGAGCCACCCCTTCGTGGGCGAAATCCGCTTTGGCACGGTCGAGCTCTGCCTGGTGCCTGAAGAACTGGGCTTTGAAATTTCTTTGGGCGACATAGCCGTGACCGAATGCCAGATGGTGAACCAGTTCAAAGGCAGCCACACCGAGCCGCCACAGTTCACCCGAGGGTACGGTCTGGCCTTCGGTCATAGCGAGCGCAAGGCTATGGCTATGAGCTTGGTGGACCGTGCGCTTCGTGCACAGGAGCTGGGCGAGGAGGTCACAGCCCCAGCGCAAATGCCTGAGTTTGTGATGTCGCACAGCGACAGCCTGGAGTCCTCCGGTTTTGTGCAGCATCTGAAATTACCCCACTATGTGGACTTTCAGTCCGAGCTGGAACTGGTACGCAAGATGCGCAAGGCTATGACGCAGCAAGACAAGGACGCACAACCCAAGTCGGAGGAAGGTCCCCATGCGTGATCCCCACATCCATTTTGCGTATTTGGACGAGCGCACCAAGCGAATGATCCGCCGCGCCATTTTGAAGGCCGTGGCGATTCCCGGTTACCAAGTGCCATTTGGCTCGCGCGAAATGCCACTGCCCTACGGTTGGGGCACCGGCGGTATTCAGGTCACCGCGTCCATCATTGGCACCGACGACGTGCTCAAAGTCATTGACCAGGGTTCGGACGATACGGTTAACGCGGTCAACATCCGGCGCTTTTTTCAACGGACCACTGGCGTGGAGGTGACCACTGACACCACGGCGGCCAGCATCATCCAGACCCGCCACCGCATCCCCGAGACGCCGCTGCGCGAGGGGCAAATCCTGGTCTACCAGGTGCCCGTCCCCGAGCCCATGCAGCACCTTGAGCCGCTGGAAGTCGAGACCCGCAAGCTGCACGCCTTGCAGGAATACGGCCTGATGCACGTCAACCTCTACGAAGACCTGGCGCACTTCGGGCAGATTGCAACCACTTATGACTACCCCGTTTTGGTCAATGGCCGCTACATCATGGCGCCGTCGCCCATCCCTAAATTCGACAACCCCAAGATGCACATGAACCCAGCCCTGCAGCTCTTTGGCGCGGGCCGCGAGAAACGCATTTACGCAGTACCGCCTTACACCAGCGTGGAAAGTCTGGGGTTTGAAGACCATCCGTTTTCGATACAACGCTGGGAGCAGCCCTGCGGCATCTGCGGCGCGCGCGACAGCTTTCTGGACGAGGTCATCACCGACGACCAGGGCGGCCGCCTTTTTGTTTGCTCCGACTCCGATTACTGCGCCAAAACCCAGGCGGCTGCCGCGCAGCCCACTACCGCACTATGACCCACGCTCCTTTGCTGCGCGTACGGGATCTGCGCTGCGCCTACGGCGCGCGAGAAGTGGTGCGTGGCATTTCTTTTGACTTGTGGCCTGGCGAGGTGCTGGCCGTGGTGGGTGAGTCCGGCTCGGGTAAATCGACCTTGCTCAATGCGGTCGCGGCGCGCCATGCGCCGGTCGGCGGAACCGTGGAATTCGCGGTGCGGCAGGAGTCGGATGGTGTGGGTGAGCTGGCCGATATTTACGCTATGACTGAAGCCCAGCGCCGATTATTGGCGCGCACCGACTGGGGCTTTGTGCACCAAAACGCCGCCGACGGTTTGCGCATGAATGTGTCTGCGGGTGCCAATGTCAGCGAGCGATTGATGGCCTTGGGCCAGCGCCACTACGGGCGACTGCGGGCGCAGGCGGCGGACTGGTTGCAGCGGGTCGAGATCGATCCGACCCGCATCGATGACCGCCCCGATACCTTTTCCGGCGGTATGCGCCAGCGCTTGCAGATAGCGCGCAACCTGATTACCGCGCCCCGATTAGTGTTCATGGACGAGCCGACCTCCAGCCTCGACGTTTCGGTGCAGGCCCGCTTGCTGGACATGCTGCGCATGCTGACCCGCCAGATGGAGCTCGCCGCCATCATCGTCACCCACGATCTGGCGGTGGCGCGCTTGCTCGCGCAGCGCATGGTGGTCATGCAGGGCGGCTATGCGGTGGAGTCGGGCCTGACCGACCAGGTGCTGGACGATCCACAGCACCCCTACACCCAATTGCTGGTGTCCTCGGTGTTGCCACCATGAGCATGACGACGCCCTTGCTCGACATGGAAGGCGTGCACAAGCGCTTTGTGCTGCACCTGCAAAACCAAACGGTACTGGATGTGCTGCGCGACTTCAGCCTGCGCGTGTTGCCGGGTGAATGCGTTCGTTTGCGCGGTCCGTCAGGCATGGGAAAAAGCACGGTGCTCAAACTAGCGTTTGGCAATTACCAGGCGAGTGCGGGACGGATAGCGCTGCGCGCAGCAGACGGCACGTTGGTGGACATCACCCAGGCCAGCCCGCGCCAGATCGTGCAACTGCGCGCCAGCGCGGTGGGTTATGTCAGCCAGTTCTTGCGGGTCATCCCCCGCGTTTCGGCCCTTGATGTGGTGGCAGAGCCCCTGTTGGAGCGTGGGCCAGACGGACACCCGCTAATGGAGCCGGATGCCGCCCGCGCCGAGGCGGCGCGTTGGTTGGAGCGCCTGCGGATCCCGTCTTCTTTGTGGCAGCTGCCACCGGCCACTTTTTCGGGTGGCGAGCAGCAGCGCATCAATATTGCCCGCAGCTTCATCCGTACTCGCCCCCTGTTGTTGCTCGATGAGCCGACAGCCTCCCTGGACCCGCTGAACAGCGCCACGGTGATTGAACTCATCCGCGAGGCTCGCGTC
>CAMDHL010000177.1 GCA_945898105.1 Comamonas sp. lk
CACTCTTGAAGATGACCCAGTTGGTCAGAAAGTTTTTCGCAGTGTGACGAATTTGTCCATGCCTGCCACGGACCACTGCATGTAGACCAGTACGGACGATGTCTCCAGACTGCTGTCTGGGTTGTACGCCTGGGCGCGCTGCAACCAACCTAAAAGCGCTTTCGCCGCATGCTGATCCATACGCAGCAATGCAGTGCAGTCGATAGACATGGGCGGCGTGCTTTGGCTTGAATCCAGCTCAGGCAATTGCAAGCTGTCTGCGCCTTGCATATCGCCTTGCAAGTTCCATAGCGTCCCCTTTAGCGGCGCTAGTTTCATTTCCCAAAGCGGTGGTGCGTCATTCCACCAGTGCACATACTCCATCACGGTATCGTCAAAGCCCTCCATGTCCCCTAGAAGGCGGCAAATTTCCAAGAGTAGCAGCGCTTGATAGTATGCAACCGCAGTACGTTCGATTTGCGCGCTCAAAGCGGCGCGCAGAAGCGATTGCGCAGCAGTGTCCTGACGCTGTAAACACAACTCGGCCACTTCACGTAGCGTCGGATCCGAGGCCCATGCCATGGGGTTCGGCGCGGGAAGTTCCTGGTGCGCCTGTACATCCGTGTTGGGCAGTTCAAGTAATGGGATTTGCAGAGATTTTTCGATCTCCGGCTCGGGTAGCGGCACTAGCATCGGCGGTGGGTCTGCCAATTCGCTGTTGTTCAAAGCAGGTACGGGGGCTGGCTTCCCTATCGCAGAAGGTTTGGCGTTTCCCGTGCCCCAAAGGTTTTCCAAATGGGCACCGATCCGATCTATTTTTTCGAGCGCTTGTCTGGAGATAGTTTTGTCGCGAACGATTTGGCTGCGTAAACCTGCCACGGTGTTTGCGCCCTGGCCCGAAGCCATGTGCAAACGTAAATTGGCAAATTCTCGTTTACGCGCAACGCGGATGATGCGTGCCCTATCGCGTTCACCCGCACTCAAATGCGCAGTTTGTGTCTTGGCGCCGGTGTGCGTTACAGAGGTGTCACCGGGGCTCATGACGTAGGGTGTCTGTGAAAGGGCGATCAGTCGCCAAACATTTTTTGCTTGAGTTCGCGCCTTTGCTGGGCTTCCAAGGAAAGCGTGGCTGTGGGCCTGGCCAGCAGGCGGCCAACCCCGATAGCTTCGCCAGTTTCATCGCAATAGCCGTAATCCCCTGCATCGATACGTCCGATGGACTGTTCGATTTTTTTCAATAATTTGCGTTCCCGGTCACGCGTGCGTAACTCCAGTGCATGTTCTTCTTCGATGGTGGCGCGATCTGCCGGGTCCGGTACCACCGAGGTGTCTTCCCGCAGATGCTCGGTGGTTTGACCGGCGTTGCTCAGAATATCGCGCTTGAGCACAACCAATTTAAGCCGGAAGGCAGCCATTTGCACATCGTTCATGTACTCCGCATCCGGCATTGCGAGCAATTCGGCGTCACTTAGCTGATGGACTGGTTTGGTTTTCCAGTTATTGGCCAGTTTGCTGTCCTTCTTTATGACGGCGGGGATGACAGGGGTTAGAGGCTCAACGTCACCCGAGGGGCCAAAACTCGATTTCGCGGCCGTTGACGCGACCGATTGCGCCATAGAAGGCACGGTCAATTGCGCCAGGCGCGAAGAGGGCCGACCCGATTTCACCGGTACCGCTGGCGGACCTGCAGTCACGGGGGGGGCTGCCAGCACCTTTGGGGGCACCACTATAGGGGCTGCGGTTGAGGGCGCTTTTGGGACCACAGCTTTGGGTTTTGTAGCCACCGGTGCCGCCGCAGATTTCTTGGGTGCGGCCTTTGGGGCTGCTGCTTTACTTACTGGATTACTTTTCACAGGGGAAGTCACGGTTTTTTTCGCGGCGGGCGGGTTTGCTTTTGATGGGGTTTTGGCAGAGGATTTCACCGGCGTTGGCGGCTTTTTCGCTGCCGCCGTTGTCGCCTTAACGCTCTTAGTCGCTACCGCCTTAGCTTTTGGCTGCGGCTTGGCGGCCACGGTGGGCTGGGCCTTTTTGGTGCTGGTGGCGTTCAATTCGTGTCTCCTCTAAGTAAGCGCTCAGGCGGGACCGGAGTAGTCGGGTCGGTTTTGTGGCCTAGCCGATCTGCCGGACCCCCTTGGTCGGCGCGCGAGTGTACAGGCAAGCGCCGGCCACTGGCCCGCTTCTGGGGGAACGGCAAAAACCTTCATACCAACGATTGCTCCATCCCCTGCAAAAGTATGTCTTTTGGCAGGTCAATACCGATAAACACCAGTTTGCTCGATTTAAGTTCGTTGGGCCCCCAAAGTGGACCCAGGTCGCTGCCCATCAGTTGATGCACGCCTTGAAAGATGACTTTTCGGTCACTGCCTTGCATGTACAAAACGCCTTTATAGCGCAGCATGCGCGGGCCATAAATGTTGACGATCGCGCCCAGAAAATCTTCCAACTTGCCCGGATCGAAGGGCCGCTCGGATTTAAATACGAAGCTCTTAACGTCATCATCCACATGGTGGTGGTGGCCATGCTCCTGCTCGTGGTCGTGCGAGGGATGGTCGCAGTCAGGGCCGTGGTGGTGATGGTCTTGTGAATGATCGTGACCGTGACCATGGTCATGGGCTGTGGGGCTCAGAAAAGCGGGGTCGATGTCCAGCGTGGCGTTGAGGTTAAAGCCGTGCAAATCGAGCACGTTTTTGATGTCCATTTCGCCAAAATGCGCAATATGCTGCGGCGCACGCGGGTTCATGTGTTTGAGCCGGTGCGTTAGCGCGCCCAGGGCATCGGCGCTCACCAAATCGGATTTACTGATGAAAATCTGATCGGCAAATCCCACCTGGCGGCGGGCTTCCTGGCGTTCATTGAGTTGCTCTGGCGCATGCTTGGCATCGACTAAGGTCAAGATGGCGTCTAGCAAGTAGGATTCGGCTACCTCGTCGTCCATGAAAAAGGTTTGCGCCACCGGACCGGGGTCGGCCAAGCCGGTGGTTTCGATGACCACGCGGTCAAAGTTCAGCTCGCCTTTGCGCTTTTTCTCTGCCAAATCCTGCAAGGTCGTACGCAAGTCTTCGCGGATCGTGCAGCAGACGCAGCCGTTACTCATCTGGATGATTTGTTCTTGCGTATCGGACACCAGAATATCGCTGTCGATATTCTCCTCGCCAAACTCGTTTTCGATGACTGCGATCTTCTGCCCATGCGCTTCCGTGAGGATGCGTTTGAGCAAGGTGGTTTTACCTGCGCCTAAAAAACCTGTGAGTATGGTCGCCGGAATGAGTGCCATGGATGCTTCTTCTAGTTACCGTGAAGGGGCGCATTTTGCAGCAAGCGACCGCCTTACAGCACGATTTCTAGGATTTGCCGCTGGTCCCTTGGCTTTTGCGGGCGGCCACACAAGCTTGCGACCTTCAGCGTTCCTCGACCCGCCCATCCGCGTGCAGCGCAAATCGACCTTTTTCCCGCGGATGCACCGGGTCGCTGCGCCCCCAGGGCCAAGGCCCGAACTCGGTACGCCGGTAATCGGCGAAGGCCTGGTGGATTTCGGCCTGGGTATTCATGACAAACGGGCCGTACTGCGCGACCGGTTCGCCGATTGGGCGTCCCTGTAGGAGCAACAATTGCGTTTCGTCGATGCCGCCCTGCAGTGCTAAAGCGTCCTGGGCCCGGACTTCCAACACCGATTGCGGTGGGACGGACTGTCCGTTGATGGTCAGCCCCTTACCTTGGAAGTAATACAAGCGCCGGCGGGTTTGGGGATGGCTTGCCCCTGGCAGCGTCCATAGGGCATTGGCCTGCATGCGGATGGTCCAAATGGCCAAGTCCGAGTCCACTTCAGAGGCCCAGGAGTCTGGCGGCGGTGCTGCCCCTCGCGCATCCCCAAGCGTTCCTGCGACTACTTGTACCGAGGTCTTGCGCGCCTGGGCATCGCTCAATTCAAGCAGCGGAACGCGGTCCGCCCAGAGCATGGTGAAGTGCGGCTCAGACATTTTTTTTCGGGCCGGCAAATTGAGCCAAATTTGGAATAACTCAGCAGGATTGGGCGCCTCGGTGCTGCGCAGAGGAAACATTTCGCAATGCACAATGCCCTTCCCAGCGGTGAGCCATTGCACATCGCCCGCCCCGAAACGCGCCGTCGCGCCCAGGGAGTCGGAATGGTCGATAAAACCCTGGCGCACGATGGTGACGGTTTCAAAACCCCGGTGCGGATGCGCCGGGAACCCCGGCACCGTGGTGCCGTGGTACATGCGCCAACCGTCTTTGCCTTCAAAGTCCTGCCCCATATTTCTCCCGTCCAGGCTGGCATCGGGACCCATAGCGGCGTTACCGCGGGGGTAGGCATCGTCGTGGTGGACACAAAATAAAAAGGGGTCCATGGTTTGCCATGGAAAGCCTAATGGCATGGCTGCAAGAATGCTGGTGGAGGGCATGATGGGCGAAACGTGCAATGGCAGTGCGCTGGTTGATATGCAGGCAGTTTAGCCCTTGCTTGCAAATTGCCGCTCTAAAAATGATGGACAGATAAGATCGACTAATGCAAGTTTTTTCCGTTTTGCTGCGTGGCGCGATTGCCTTGGGCTTTTGTGCGCTTCTCGCCTGGGCTGATGGCGCTCGTCGGGCTGAGCTGCTACCGGCGCGCGCCCGTACTGAGCCTTTGCCCGCTTTTGCAGAAAGTAACGCACAAACTCAAGCGCCTTCCCAGCAACTGTCCACGCAGGGCATCGGCCATTGGGAGCGAATAGGGCAAGGGCGTATTCCGATGCCGCCAGGCGTTTTGGCGGCCCATGCCAGCGCTTTGGTGGCTTTGCCAGTCGAAAGTCAGGCCAGCATGATGGCATTCTGGTTTGCCGGTGACCGCGAAAGCGCGCCCAATGTGCAAATTGCGATGTCGACCTTAGACCGCGCCAGCGGCGTCTGGTCCGATGCAAAGCTGGTGGTCGACCGGTGGGACCTTGCGCAGCAACTGGGCTTTGGCATACGCCGCCTAGGCAATCCCGTAGCTTGGCTGGATTCTCAGGGACAGGTGCATTTATA
>CAMDHL010000178.1 GCA_945898105.1 Comamonas sp. lk
CTAAAAGCCGAGCTCAAGCTAGGGCCTGAACAAGAGCCTGCTTGGGCTGCTTTGGTGAGCGTGGTGGCCCCATCAACCCGTCCGCCGCAGCCTGACCGCGGTGAAATGGAAAAACTCAGCATGCCTGAGCGCCTAGACAAAATGAAACAGATGATGTCTCAGCACCACGAAGCACGCGTCGCCGAGATGGACAAACACGCGGCAGGGGTGAAGACTTTTTATGCAGTGCTAACGCCAGAGCAGAAAAAAGCTTTTGATGCCAAAGCGATGCCGCGCTGGATGCATGGTCCGAACCACGGTTGATGTACGGAGAGTTGAAGCTCACTGGGAGAACCCCGGCGCTGCCGGGGTTTTTTTACGCCAGCATTTTTTTCAATTCGCCACTGGAAATCAAGGCTTGCACATCGGTAGCACCACCGACCAACACGCCTTTCACAAAAACCATTGGGAAAGTGGGCCAACCCGTCCACATTTTGAGCGCATTACGCTCGCGCCAAGTGTTGAAATAACTGCCAAACTCGATATACCCGTGCGCAATACCTGCAGCGTCTAGAGCAGCACGCGCTTTTTTGGGCATGGGATTAAACGCCATACCAACAACTAACACCGGATGCTTAGCAATCTCTGCTTCCACCCGATCCACCATATGGCGGTGGTGGTTGGCAACGGTGTCTCGAACCGAAGGATGAATACGCGACGCGTCCAATACATTTCTTGGCATTTTGAAAACTCCCATAAAACCCGATTATGGCCGTTGGTATGGTTAGAACATTACCTGTATGCCTATCAACCATCCATGGGCCCAGCCCACAAATACCAACCACATAGCAAAGCCTATTTCTACCGTCAAGACAGTGGAAGCCATGTTTCCCGGCGCATAGACCACTTGATTACGCTTATCTCGCGCTCTGGATGCTTTAAACAATAAAACACTCCACAGCAACATGCTGCCAAATAAAAGCAGGTGCGCGAGTGTGCCGTTTGCCAGCAAATGCGCTAGGGCCCAGGTCTTAACAGACAAGACCATCGGATGGTGCAAAGTGGACTTTATTGCGTTGCGCGGCACATAGACCGCTGCCATCAACACCATGGCAACCAAAGTTAATAGATAAGCTGCATGTTTCATCGCAGGTGGAGGCGTCCAAAGCAATACAGGCGTATCGCGTGCAACCCCAAAACCATAAACCAGTATGACAAAGCCCAGCAATGAAGCCAAGGTGTAAAGTATTTTGAAACGTGCGGGTCCAAATCGTTCGATAAACCGTTCGCGCGGTATATCCCCAGCGATACGCAAAGAGTGCGTACCAAGAAAGAGTAGCAAGCCGAACACTAGAAATAACATAGATAACCTTTACATAGGAATAGTGCGCAAGCATACGCTTGCCACACCAACCGGGCAATGCTGTGCATAAGATCAGAACAACTAGCAAGTTATCCACAGGCCCGGCAAATAATCCGATGTTGTTCATATTCAAGCCCATCTATTACAACATTTGATACACATGCTATGCCTTGACTTAAGTTATTGATCTGTAAAGTAAAAATCCACTTTTCTCCCCAAATATGGGGGACTCTATCTACTACTACTAATTTGATATACAAATATAGAGAAGAAATAGAAAGGAAGAGATCAGTGCATAAGTTCAAACACACTGGATCAAGTAGGCGTTTGACGGACAGGACGTGAATTTCTGTCAGGTAAAATCGGTTTTTCGCTTCCAATTCTGTGCAGTTCACCATGCCGGTTCAACCAGATCTTGCTTTTTCTGCCAGTGACGCACCTGCGTTTGAGATCAAAAGTGCCCAGTTGACTTTGGTTGCTTTATTGGTCAAAAGCCCGGACTTAGCGAAGGTCGCGGCTGAACTCCTTAAAAAGTTCGGCCCCAATGGCGAAAGCCCTGACTTTTTTGATACCGACGGTTTGGTGCTGGACTTCAGCGCTGCCGGTTTAACACTTCCTCATCCACAGTGGAATTTGCTGCTGAATACCCTGGGCCAATGCCGTTTGGTGGCCAGTGCGGTGCGTGGCCTAGATCAAGCGAGTCTGGATGTTGCAAAAAAATCGGGAATTGCGGAAGCGCCACCTGATATTCGCAGACCGGCGGCAGCTAAAGCAAATTCCGAGGCTTCCCAAGCGCCAGTTGCTCCCCCAGTAGCGGTCAGTAAAACAGCGTCCTCAGCGCCGGTAGTGGCCGTCTCCAGAGATGGTGCGAATCCAACCATGGTGGTGAATAAACCTTTGCGCTCGGGCCAAAAAGTCTATGCCCGTGGTGCTGATTTAATTGTGATGGCGATGGTGAATCGGGGTGCCGAGGTCATTGCCGATGGCAATATTCATGTGTATGCGCCCCTGCGCGGTAAAGCCATGGCAGGCGCAAGAGGTAATACATCAGCGCGCATATTTGCGCTTGCTTTGGAGCCTGAACTCGTGTCCATTGCGGGTGTGTATCGTACGACCGAGCAGGAATTAGGCCCAGATGTACTGGGTAAACCCGCCCAAGTCCGTTTGAGTGACGACGGAAAAGAAAAAATAATTATCGAAGCGTTGAAAACGTAAAATTCAACGCATTGACCCTCTCTTTGGAAAGATAGCTCTTCATGGCAAAAATTATTGTGGTCACCTCCGGTAAAGGCGGTGTTGGTAAGACAACCACCAGCGCCAGTTTTGCAACCGGTCTGGCTTTGCGCGGACACAAAACAGCGGTTATTGACTTCGATGTGGGCCTGCGCAATCTGGACTTAATCATGGGTTGCGAGCGCCGCGTGGTGTATGACTTGATCAACGTCATCTCCGGGGAAGCCAACCTGCACCAGGCGCTAATCAAAGACAAACAGTGCGAAAACCTATACGTCCTGGCGGCTTCTCAAACACGCGATAAAGACGCTTTAACGCAAGAAGGCGTTGAAAAAGTACTCAATGACCTGATAGCCATGGATTTTGAATTCATCGTCTGTGATTCGCCTGCTGGCATCGAAACCGGGGCCCTGATGGCTATGCATTACGCCGATGAGGCGTTGGTCGTGACTAATCCCGAAGTTTCCTCGGTGCGCGATTCAGACCGTATCCTGGGCATGCTGGCCAGCAAAACCAAGCGCGCCATTGAGGGCTTGGAGCCGATCAAAGAGCATTTGCTCATTACGCGTTACAACCCAGCCCGCGTGGACCAGGGGCAGATGCTGTCGCTTGAAGATATTCAGGATATTTTGCGCATCAAACTCATTGGTGTCATTCCCGAAAGTGAAACCGTGTTGCAAGCTTCCAACCAAGGCGTGCCTGCGGTTCATATGGTTGGTAGCGAGGTCGCTGAGGCTTATAAGGATGTGATTGATCGCTTCCTTGGCAACGACAAACCCATGCGCTTTACCGAGGCGGTTAAACCCGGCTTTTTCAAGCGTTTATTCGGTGGGAACTAAGAGCATGTCCTTTCTCTCTTTTTTGTTGGGTGAGAAGAAAAAAACGGCCAGTGTTGCCAAAGAACGCTTGCAACTCATACTTGCCCACGAGCGCTCGGGCAGAAATGCTTCCGAACCCGATTACATGGCCGATTTACAGCGCGATTTAATTGCGGTGATCAGCAAGTACATCAAAATCAATCCGAACGACATCAAGGTGCAACTAGAGCGTCAAGACAATCTGGAAGTGCTTGAAGTCAAAATCGAGTTGCCGGACGTGCGTTAAGCGATCAGGCCGAACCGGTGGCTACAGCCAGCGCCGTTTTGTCGAGCACCCTGCGCAAAACAAAGCTGGAATGCACACCGGTGACACCAGCGATGCGGGTAATACGCTGCAGCAGTAATGACTGGTAGTGGTCCATATCCCGCACAATAACTTTGAGTTGGTAATCCGCTTCTTGGCCAGTGATTAGCAGGCATTCCAAAACCTCAGGGACTACGGAAATTTCTGCTTCAAAATTCGCAAAGCGCTCCGGTGTGTGAATGTCCATCGAAATATGAATAAGCGCAATTAAGGTTAAACCCAGTTTGCGCGCATCCAAATGTGCCCGGTAACCCAAAATTAAACCAGCCTCTTCCAAAGCGCGTACCCGGCGTAAACATGGCGAGGGCGATAAGCCGATGCGGTCGGCCAAATCCTGGTTGTTGATGCGGCCATCTTCCTGCAGCACCTGAAGAATTTGTTGGTCGTAGCGGTCGAGTTTCATCCATTGCCTGTATCTCCCGGAGCCCGGGTATTTCCAGTGAAAAAAGCATTTTGGGTTGGTGTAAACCTAGCCCGCGCAGCCCTTCTATCTTAGGCTTTCATGGTCGCGTGTTACATTAGCCGAGCAGAAACGGCGTCCCACACGCCCAGCACCTTCCCGGCAGAGGACGGTGCCAAGCATCTGCTAGTCGATGCCACAACAGGTTTTTACACCTCCATTGCGACTTTTCTTTTCCTTGTCACTTGCGCCCTGCCGAGCTCGGTGAGTTTCTATTTTTCATGATGTACAGACAATTTTCAGCGGCACAAGAAGCCGCGACCACGATCGGTAAATACCGAATTGCCGCCTTACCTGCGCGTCTTGGCGCTGGCCAGTTTTGCGCTCAGGTGTCGATCGCCAGCGGCCAAGGACAGGCCAGCACCGACCGTGTGATGCGCTTCAGTCCAGTTTTTCAAAGCCGGGATGCGGCCGCACAATATGCCTTAGAGCAAGGCATCGGCTGGGCGCACAGCGCCATTGGCAGCCCCTAAACCCCCCCGAACATGCCACAATCCGCGTTGCGAGCAAAGGCAACCCTATGGCAAAAGAAGAGTTAATTGAAATGATGGGAATCGTGAACGAGGTATTACCTGATACCCGTTTTCGGGTGACCTTGGATAACGGTCACCAGCTGATCGCCTATTCAGCGGGAAAAATGCGTAAAAACCATATCCGTATCCTGGCCGGTGACAGCGTGTCACTGGAGCTATCGCCCTATGATTTGAGCAAAGGACGTATCAATTTCCGCCATATCGAA
>CAMDHL010000179.1 GCA_945898105.1 Comamonas sp. lk
GAGACACCCTTCCCGCGACCACCCTAATGGAATACCACGAAGTCGAGGCCGAAGGCTGCAGCATTGGCCCCAATGCCGTCGAAGTGGCTAAAGCCAGCGCTGGTAAAACCATTGCCTTGTTTGCGCTACCCGGCGCTTTCACCCCAACCTGCTCCGCCAAGCACGTCCCTGGTTTTGTGGAGCATTACGCTAACTTCAAAGCCGCTGGTGTTGATGAAATCTGGTGCCTGAGCGTCAACGACGCGTTCGTGATGGGCGCCTGGGCGCGTGAGCAGAAAACCGGCACCAAGGTGCGTATGTTGGGTGATGGCAGCGGCGACTTTGCCAAAGCCACCGGTTTGGTTTTAGACCTGACAACGCGTGGTATGGGTGTGCGCAGCAACCGCTACTCTATGCTGGTCAAAGACGGCAAGGTCGTCACGCTCAACGTCGAAGGCCCAGGTAAGTTCGAGGTGAGCGATGCGGCCACCTTGTTGGCCCAAGCCAAGGCTTGATTTAGCCCAAGTTAGTCAACTCTAGGCGGTCGCGCTGCCTAGAGTTGCACTTTCAGGTAGTGCGCCCCGGCGATCGGGTTGAAGTAATAGGGTGGGATTTCTTCAAATCCCAGATCTTCATAAAGTGCGCGCGCCGCTTCCATATCGCTGAGCGTATCAAGCAGCATGCAGCTGTAACCTTGCATTCGTGCAAAGTCCATTTGTGCCTCGGTGAGTCGTCGGCCAAGCCCTAAGCCTCGGTATGCCGGGCGTACGTATAAACGACGGATTTCGCAAGCATTGCTGTAATCCACATTGTCTAACGCTCGCAATCCGCAGCAGGCCAGCATCTCCTCGCCTGCCATAGCGACAAGCAACTGGCCTCTCGGTGCTGCGTAGTCCCAAGGCAGTGCCTGCAATTCCTCGTCAAAACCGGTAAGCCACTCGGGGACAGCCAGAGAGTCAGCGTATTCTTGGAATATGCGGCGCGTGGTGTCAAGTGATTGGGGCGATTCGGGGACGCACAGGTGCACCGCCGGTAGCTTGGCCGCTGGCGCAGTGGCACTCATGGCGAACCGCTTCCGACTAATAAGCCCACCGCAGTGGAGCAAAGCAACAAGAGCACGCCCGCCAGCAGGCGCGAAGCCGAGTTGTCCTTGCTGTCTACTGCAGGTTTTTCAAGTACTTTGTCGCCGTTGAGCATCGGCTTTACCAAATCAATCCGACCAAACTTCCGATACCAATAAACGCTGCCAAGGTGCAAGCAAATTAATGCAATCAATGCCCACTTGCCCGGCCCGGTATGCCATTGCGTGGCCCGCTCGACCCAGGCTTGGCTGACAAGCGACGTCAGTGGCCCGCTGGTGACAACCTGGTCATCGCTAATCAGGCCGGCGCACGCCTGCAGCCCTAGGAAGCACAACATCGCTACAACCGCCCAAGCGCCCAAGGGGTTGTGGCCAACGACTTGTCTCTTTTCATTCAATGGCAGACGCGCGAACTGCCAAGCTTGCTTAGGCGTCGACAGGAAACTGGAGAAGCGCGACCAATAGCCGCCCACAAATCCCCAGACAACGCGCCACAACAGCAGACTCAGGATTGCGTACCCGCAGCGCATATGCCAGACCATGACATCGCCGCCAACTTGTCCGCTGAGCACCAGCGCAAGGAAAAGCACGGCCAGCGCCATGTGGCACAGACGTGTTGGTAAATCCCAAACTCGAACCGAAAACAAATCTTTCGCCCCTACGAAGCTGTCCAAGAGGCCTGAGTCTAGCGATAAATGGCCTGAAAAGACCCTTCGCATTCCTCCAGATCCAAAGCCCTAGGCCTCACCCGCTGAATTGGCGCAGGCAAAATATCGTGCGGGTCATTCTCATCGGCCCCCAAAAATCAATGATTGGAACCAAGCATGAAACAACAACACTCCGCACTCGCTTGCTATGCAGCAACTCTTTTGTTAGGCATCACCAGCCTTGCCATGCCCGCCCATGCCCAATTTGCTAAGCCTGAAGATGCCATCAAATACCGCAAAGGCGCGCTGACCGTGATGGGCGCCCATTTCGGCCGTGTGGCGGCGATGGCTAGCGGGCGAGCCCCCTACGACGCTAAGGCCGCCGCTGATAACGCAGCGATAGCCGAAGCCATGTCCAAACTACCATGGGCCGCTTTTACGGAGGGCAGCGACAAAGGCGATACCAAGGCCAAGCCTGAGATTTGGTCTGACAAGGCCCGCTTTGCCGAAGCGGCAGAGAAGATGCAGGCCGAAATGACTAAGCTCAGCGTGGCTGCCCGTGTGGGCACGCTCGATGCGCTCAAACCTGCGGTCTCCAGTGCGGCGGGAACTTGCAAAAACTGCCACGACAATTTCCGGCAATAAGAAAAGGCCGGACAAGTTGCCAACATCGGGCCTGCAAACCTTCAGGCGCACCAAAGGCGCAACAAATAGGCTGGGGCGGGCCCATATCGTTAGCGCACTACTGCTATGCATGGTGCTTAGCGCTTGCAGTCCAGCCCTGAACTGGCGCAGCGTGACGCTTCAGGGCGTGCAGGCCGCTTTACCTTGCAAACCCGACCAGGCAGAACGACCGGTGCAACTGGCAGGTTTGGACTTAAGCCTTGCGATGGTTGGTTGCGAGGCGGACGGCGGCCTGTATGCCATCAGCCATATCCGCCTTGCGCAAGGCGCGCAAGCCCAAGCAGTAATAGATGCCTGGCGCGACCAGGCTATGCAAGCCATGCGCGCTACGCAAGCGCCGCTTGCGACATCCATTCCTGCGCTTGGTCCACGGTCGGCAATTACGGTCTATCAGGCCAGCGGCGTCAATCCGCGCGGGCAGGCGGTACAAGCCCGCTGGACTTGGGTGCAACGCGATCAGGAAATTTATCATTGGGCCTTGTACGCGCCTGCGATCCGCACTGAAATGGAAGAACCGTTTTTCGGTGCATTTCAGTGGCAATAGTTGCCTCCTTGGCAGCGTGTGTCGTTCGGGATACGACACCACTCAGGCCTTTCGAACTAGACGCGGTTTAATCTGGAACACGCATAATCGAGAGCCATAAGCCAGTCGATATTTCATGCCTATCCATATTTTGATCGTTGCCCACGCGCCACTGGCCAGTGCCTTGCGCAGCTGCGTTTTGCATGTGTTCCCCGAAGTGGCCGATAGTTTGCACGCCGTTGATGTAAAAGCTGACGAGCCTCCAGAGGCTACCCTGGCACAGGTTCGCGCCAGCGCGCAGGCTTTTGCCAATCATTCTGTCTTGGTGCTCACCGATGTATTGGGGGCCACGCCGTGCAATATTGCCCAGAAAATGGTGGACGGACAGCATTGCAAAATGGTGGCGGGCGTTAACCTTCCCATGCTGCTGCGCACCGTCAATTACCGCCACGAGTCAATGGATGCCCTGATCGCGCGCGCCCTGACCGGCGGTGCCCAGTGCATCGTTGAAGTGAATCCAGCAGCCTCCCTTATTGAACAGCGATAAAGCCATGATTCAAGTCACCACAACCATCACCAACAAACTGGGCTTGCATGCCCGCGCATCAGCGAAGTTGACCAAGCTGGCCGGTAGCTTTCCCTGCGAAATCTGGCTCAGCAAAGGCGAGCGCCGCGTCAACGCCAAGAGCATCATGGGCGTGATGATGCTAGCCGCCGGACTGGGTTCAGAGGTGACACTGGAAACCGAAGGTGCACAGGCGCAGGAGGCGATGGATGCCTTGCTGGCATTGATGGCAGACCGTTTCGGCGAAGGCCAATAATGCAAAAGGCCTTGCGGATATGACTTTCTCCATCCATGGACTGGCGGTATCGCGCGGCGTCGCTATTGGCCGGGCAGTGCTGGTGGCGTCCAGCAGCATGGAGGTCGCACATTACTTCATACGCCAAGCCGATGTAGAAGCGGAAATTCAGCGTTTGCGGGCGGCGCGCAACCAGGTGGTGGAGGAGTTGCAGCGCCTTCAACACAGCATTGCGCACATGAGCTCTAAAGAGGCGCCACAGGAACTTGGCGCGTTACTCGATGTGCATTTAATGCTCTTGCAAGACACCGAGTTAGAAGCGGGAATTAAGCGCTGGATTGTTGAGCGCCTTTACAACGCGGAGTGGGCATTAACCGCGCAACTCGATGTAATTGTGCGTAGTTTTGACGAAATGGAAGACCCTTATTTGCGCGAGCGTAAGGGCGATTTAGAGCAGATTGCTGAGCGCATATTGCGGGCCATGCGGGGCGTGCCCAATCCCGTAGCGGTGCCGCCGCGTGGCACGCCCAAAGCAGCCTCCCAAGATTTGTTGCTAGGGGATACGGTGGATGTGCCGCTGGTTTTGGTTGCACACGATTTGTCGCCCGCCGATATGCTGCAATTTAAACAAAGCGTGTTTGTCGGCTTCATTACCGATGTCGGCGGCAAGACCTCGCACACGGCCATCGTCGCGCGCAGTATGGATATTCCTGCCGTGGTCGGTGCGCGCACTTGCAGCCAGTTGGTACGCCAGGACGATTGGATCATTGTGGATGGCGATGCGGGTGTGGTCATCGTCGATCCCTCGCCCATCATCTTGGCCGAGTACAGCTTCAAAAAACGTCAGCTGGAACTTGAACGCGGCCGCCTGTTGCGCCTGCTCAATACGCCCGCCGTCACGCTCGATGGTGAAAAAATCCAACTGCTGGCCAATATTGAAATGCCTGAGGACGCCGAAGTGGCGCTCAAAGCGGGCGCGTTGGGCGTAGGATTGTTTCGCAGTGAGTTTCTATTTATGGGGCGCCGCGGCCATTTGCCTGATGAGGAAGAGCAATTTGCGGCCTACAAACGGGCCGTCCAGGATATGCATGGCTTGCCAGTCACGATACGTACGGTGGACGTTGGTGCGGACAAACCCTTGGACTCGAGTGCGCACGATGCGGCCCATCTAAACCCTGCACTAGGTTTGCGCGCCATCCGATGGAGTTTGGCCGA
>CAMDHL010000180.1 GCA_945898105.1 Comamonas sp. lk
CGGGTGCTTCGAACGCTGCAAAGCCGGTAACAGCAACTGGCACAACAAAGAGTGGCCGAAGTGGTTGGTCGCCACACTGATTTCAAAGCCCTCGGGCGAGCGCTGCGGCGCTTGCAAGCGTGGCAAATAGACGGCTGCGCTGCACACCAGCGCATCCAGCGGCAAGCCGGTGGCGGCAAAGTCTTTGGCAAATTGGCGCACGGCGGCCAGCGAGCCTAATTCCAAGTGCAGCAGCTTTACCGACTGCGACGCAATGCCCAGATCCACGCAGGCGCGCCGGGCTTTGTCTAAATCGCGGCAGGCCATGACGACGTGCCAGCCGCGCGCCACCAGCGATTGCGTGGCGTACAGGCCTACGCCCGAGGACGCGCCCGTCACGATGGCGGTGGCTCGTGTTGTCTCACTCACTGCGTCTCTCCGTCAAAAATTGCAGCACACCGGGTAGGGCCAGCTGCGGATTTTCTTCCATCGCCAAATGGCCCATCCTCTCTAGCGCCAGAAGTTTATGGTTTGCAATGTGTCGTTGGTAATCCGCGGCATTAGCAAAAGGAATCATGGCGTCTTCCCGCCCCCAAACCAGCAGCGTGGGCGCGCTAATTTTTTGCAGCAAGGGCTGCGGTTCTAGTAAGGTGGTTTGCTGTAAGCGCGCCAGCATCGCCGCTCGGGCGCCAGGGGCGCGCATCAAGTCGTGGTAGCGGCTCAGGTTTTCCTCAGTTAAGGCGTCGGACTGAAAGTAGCCGGGCTCCAGGTTCATGCGCAGCAGCCAGCGCGGCGCAATCCAGCGCATCAGGCCCATGGCAGCGGGCACGTGGGCCGGTTTGCCGTATTCAAAGCCGGGGCTGGCAAAACCGTCTGGCGCCAGCAGCACGAGTTTGTCCACCCGCTGCGGCGCCGTGGCCGCAAAAGTCCAGGCGATCCGCCCGCCAATCGAGTGCCCTAGCAGGCTGACTTTTGGCAGCCCGCGCGCATCGAGCAAGGCATTTATCAAGGCGATGCTGCGCGTGTCGCTGTAGTCATTGCCGGTATCGGGCGGGCTCAGGCCGCTGCCGGGCAAGTCCAGACGCAAGACGCGCAATTGTTGGGAAAGGGTTTGCGCCCAAGGCTCCCAAGTGTGCAAGCTGGCCCCAAAGCCATGGATCAGCAGCACGGCGGGTGCGTCTTTGGGGCCGCTCTCGCGCACATGCAGGCGTTGGTCCAGCACCTGCACCATGTCGCCGGGCGACTGCAAATACGGGCGCTCCAAGGTGGCGCGGTCCAGGTCCGGCGTCCAAAGGGCCCACATTGCCACTGCCAGCAGCAGCACGGCGATGAGCAATGCGGTTTTCATAGCTGGAAGCGACTGGCAGACATCCCTGCATACTAACCAATCGGAGGTGAAGCGGCTTTTTGCGTCTGATAAACCTGACACTTTTCCGTGTCCTCCACCGTGCGCAAGTTAGCTCGGTTCATGCCGGGTAGCGCCAGGCGCTGCACCAGTGGGCTTGCCAAGCGCAGGTTTTGGCGGTGGCCGCCTTAGGCCAAGGCCAGTTCCGGGCGGGCTGGTACGGCGTTTAGCGCCTGGGCGGCAATATCCAGCGCGCGCAGGCGCAGCGCCGGGTCGTAGACATCGCAGACCAGCATCAGTTCGTCAGCTTGTGTGCTTTCGGCCAGCGCATGCAGACCGGCGTGCACGGTGTCGGGCCCGCCGACCACCGCCGCACCTAAAAAGTCGGCGATCGCGGCGCGCTCTTGCGGCAGGCATTGGGCGATGAAATCGGCTTGCGGCGGCTGCAAGCGGCGGCGCTCTCCGCGCACAATGCCCAACACGCGCTGATAGACGCTGCTCGCAAGGAACTGCGCTTCTTCGTCGCTGGGCGCGGCCAACAAGGGCACGCCAATCGCCACATAGGGCGCTGCCAAGTGTTCGGACGGTTGAAATAGGCGCCGGTAAATGTCCAAGGCCTGGTACAAAAGGCGGGGCGCAAAGTGCGAGGCAAAGGCGTAGGGCAGGCCGCGCTGCGCCGCCAGTTGCGCCGAATACAGGCTCGAACCCAGCAACCAGATGGGTACCTGCGTGCCCGCGCCGGGCATGGCCACCAAGCGCTGGCCGGGCTGCGTGGGGCCGAGCAGGCGCTGTAACTCAGCCACATCACGCGGGAAGTCGTCCTCGGTCTCTACCCGGTCACGGCGCAGGGCGCGCATGGTTAGCTGGTCGGTGCCGGGCGCGCGGCCCAAACCTAAGTCGATGCGGCCGGGGTACAACTCGGCCAGGGTGCCAAAGGCCTCGGCTACCACCAGCGGCGCATGGTTGGGCAGCATGATGCCACCCGAGCCCACCCGGATGCGGCTGGTTGCCCCGGCCAGGTGGCCTACCAACACCGCAGTAGCCGAACTGGCGATGCCCGCCATGTTGTGGTGCTCGGCCACCCAGTAGCGGCTAAAACCCAGACGCTCGGCGTGTTGCACTGTCTGGCGGGCGACGTCCAAGGCTTGCCCCACGCTGGCGCCTTCGCGCACCGCGACAAGGTCCAGCATGGAAAGTTTGAAGCTTGCGGTAGTGGGCATGGTTAGTTTTCTGTGTGTGCGGCGCGATGCATAAGGATACTCCGCAAAAACCGAATGGCGTTGTTGCGGGCGCGGCCTTCAATTACCAGGCGCTAAGCGCCGTACCCCAAAACCCTCTGTTGATGCCTCTGCGCCATTTGTCGCTACAACTCGAAGCGCTGTCGTAGAAAGTGCACTAACCCTTATGTCAGCCCCTCAGTAAGATCGCCGCTATGCACGATACCGCTTTAGTTTTATTTTCCGGTGGGCAGGACTCCACGACCTGTCTGGCCTACGCCTTGTCCAAATACGCGCGGGTAGAAACGGTGGCTTTTGACTACGGGCAGCGCCATCGGGTGGAGTTAGATGCGCGCCTGCAGGTTATCAAAGCCTTGCGCGCGCAATTCCCCGAATGGACAGCGCGATTGGGCGAAGACCATTTGCTCGATGCCGGTGTGCTCGGCGCAGTCAGCGAAACCGCACTCACGCGGGACACAGCCATTGCCATGCAGGCCAATGGCTTGCCCAACACCTTTGTGCCGGGGCGCAATTTATTGTTCATGACCTTGGCCGCAGCGCTGGCCTACCGGCGTGGTTTGCAAGTGCTTGTGACCGGTGTGTGCGAGACCGATTATTCGGGCTACCCCGACTGCCGCGATGACACCATGAAAGCCATGCAAGTGGCGCTGTCGCTGGGTATGGATACGCGCTTTCTTATCGAAACGCCTTTGATGTGGATTGACAAAGCTGCTACTTGGCAGATGGCGCAAAGACTGGGCGGACAGGCCTTGGTCGATGTGATCGTGGAGCACAGCCACACCTGCTACTTAGGAGACCGCAGTCAGCGCCACGACTGGGGCTACGGCTGCGGCCAATGCCCGGCCTGCGACTTGCGCGCAAAGGGCTTTGCCGCCTTTCACACCGCGAACGCAAAAGCCTAGTTGCGCACGCCACTGGCGACATGCCCGGCGGGCACATGCCGGGAGGCTGATTCAATGTGACCGGTCTGGTCGTCAAAGAAAAAATCAGGCTCAAATTCGCGCAGAAAAGCGCCCTTATCCAGGCCACCTAAAAACATCGCTTCGTCCACTTCGATATTCCAGTCCATCAGCGTGCGAATGGCGCGCTCATGTGCCGGGGCGCTGCGGGCAGTGACCAGCGCAGTGCGTATGCGCATGGCCGGGCGGGCGGCTTGCTGCAACTGGTGCAGGGCCACCAGCAAAGGCTTGAAAGGGCCGTCCGGCAAGGGCTGCGCGGCTTTGTCTTGCTCGTGCTGTTGAAAAGCATCGAGCCCATGCGACTGGTAGACGCGCTCCGCCTCGTCGCTAAACAGCACGGCGTCGCCATCAAAAGCGATGCGTACTTCATGTGGATGCGCCACGCTGGCATGGGCCGATTGCGGATACACCTGCGCGGCGGGCACGCCGGCACCCAGCGCAGCACGCACATCGCTCAAGTGCGTGCTTAAAAACAGATTGGCTTTAAGTGGCTGCAAATAGCGCCAGGGCGATTCGCCGCGCGTGAAGGTGCAGCGGATGATGGGCAGCTGGTAGTGCGCCGCGGACTTCATTACCCGCAGGCCGCTAACCGGGTCGTTGCGCGAGAGGATGACGACCTCTACCCGCTTGTTGGCGTCGCTGCCTTCGTCGTTAAATGCGAGCAGTTTTTTGACCAATGAAAAGGCCACACCCGGCGTGGCCGGTGTATCCAGGCGTTGGCGTTGTAAGTGCATATAGGCGCGGTCATCGCCCTGTTCAAACACCTGGTTTTCTTCTTCAAAGTCAAACAGCGCGCGCGAGGAAATCGCCACCACCAGTTTGCCGTCCAGGCTTGCGGCCATGGCCTTACCTAGCTTTGCAAAAACATGCGGTAGACCGGGTTGTCGGTCTCTTCCACATGGGGGTAGCCCAGCGCGCGCAAAAACTTGGCAAAGGCTTTGTCGTCCGTCTTGGGCACTTGCAGGCCTACCAGGATGCGGCCATAGTCCGCGCCCTGGTTGCGGTAGTGAAACAGGCTGATGTTCCAGCCCGGACGCATCAGGCTGAGGAACTTCATCAGCGCGCCCGGCCGCTCCGGAAAAACAAAGCGCAGCACGCGCTCGTCTTTGGCCAGCGCGGAGATGCCGCCCACCATATGGCGTATGTGTTCCTGCGCCAATTCGTCATGCGTCAGGTCGATAGCGCCAAAGCCGTGCTTCACAAAACTGCGCGTAATACGGCCCGACTCGCCCGGCCCTTTGGTGCTGAGGCCCACAAACACATGCGCTTGCGCGGCATCGTTCATGCGGTAATTAAATTCGGTTACGTTGCGCGGCCCACCAGGCAACTCGCCAATCAGCTCGCAAAAGCGGCGAAAGCTGCCGCGCTCTTCGGGGATGGTGACGGCGAACAA
>CAMDHL010000181.1 GCA_945898105.1 Comamonas sp. lk
ATCGACCCGCTTTTAAAGGCAGACTCTATTGGGCGACGGAAAAATCAATCCGCCTGCTTGCGCAGGAAGGCGGGGATTTCGTAATCGTCCATACCGCCGCTAGACAGCGCATCGACTTTTTGCGCTGCGGTTGTGCGGCTGCCGCGCCAGACGGCGGGGGTGCTGAGCGTGCCGTAGTCGGTGGCTGCGCCCGCTTGCGAAGGGGCGCTGATGCCAGAGCTGCCGCCCATGCCTCCAGCCGAACCCATGGTGGTGTTGCCCATGGTGCGTTGCATCGTGCTCGCTGAAAGCGCCGCATTGGTATTGGCCATGGGGGAGGGTGCGGCGTCATACGTGCCGGTACGCAGCACTTGCAGCGGAGGCGCGGTACGGCGTGGACGGCTCAGACCTGTGGCCACCACGGTAACGCGCACGTCGTCACCCAACGAATCATCATAGGCGGTGCCGTAAATGACATGTGCTTCGGGGGATGCGTAAGCGCGAATGGTGTTCATCGCCAGCTTGGATTCGCTCAATTTGAGTGAGCCTTTTGCCGCAGTGATCAGCACCAGCACGCCCTTTGCGCCAGACAGATCGATACCTTCGAGCAGCGGGCAAGCCACGGCTTGTTCGGCTGCAATGCGCGCGCGGTCCGGGCCCTTGGCCAGGGCGGTGCCCATCATGGCTTTGCCGGGTTCGCCCATGACGGTGCGTACGTCTTCAAAGTCGACGTTTACATGGCCGGGCACGTTGATGATCTCTGCAATACCACCGACAGCGTTTTTGAGCACATCATTGGCATAGGCGAAAGCCTCGTCCTGACTGATATCGTCACCCAGCACTTCCAGCAATTTCTCATTAAGCACCACGATCAGCGAATCGACATTGGCTTCTAACTCTGCCAGGCCTTCGTCGGCATTTTTCATGCGTGGCCCACCTTCAAACTCGAAAGGCTTGGTTACCACACCCACCGTCAGAATGCCCATTTCCTTGGCCACTCGCGCGATGATGGGGGCCGCACCGGTGCCAGTGCCCCCGCCCATGCCGGCGGTGATAAAGAGCATATTGGCGCCTTCGATGGCGTTGCGAATGTCCGCCTCAGCCAGTTCCGCTGCTGCACGCCCTTTGTGCGGACGACTGCCCGCACCTAAGCCGGTTTCGCCCAGTTGAATCGTGCGATGCGCCGTGCTGCGCTTGAGCGCTTGCGCGTCGGTATTGGCGCAAATGAATTCCACACCCGTGACATGAGACTGAATCATGTACTCTACCGCATTGCCGCCGCCGCCGCCTACTCCTATGACTTTGATAAGGGTTCCCTGGTTGAAGATTTCTTCTTCGATAAGTTCAATGCTCATGTGCGGCTCCTAATGTAAATGTGGCGCTGGAAAAAAAAGATAAAAGGTCAGGGAAACAAAAAGGGTGTGGCGGCGGCCCGGCGCGCGCCAACCATAGGTACAGAGAGGCGCTGTGGTACCAACGACGGCGGTGCGCGGGCGGAGAGGTTTTCATCTAGAAAGTTCCTGCAAAAAAATCACGAATCTGGGCAAACGCGCTTTTCACACTGCCGCCTTTTTGCGCCACTTTGATGCCGCGCAAACGCGCAATACGGGCTTCTTCCAAAAAGCCCATCACGGTGGCGGCGCGAGGTTGCGCAACCATGTCGGACAAGGCGTTCGCGTACTGGGGAATGCCCCGACGCACTGGCTTGAGAAATATGTCTTCGCCTAGTTCGACCATGCCCGGCATCAGGCAACTGCCACCGGTCAGCACAATGCCTGAGGACAGCACTTCTTCATAGCCTGACTCGCGCATCACTTGATTGACGAGCGTGAAGATTTCTTCGATGCGTGGCTCGATCACACCAGCCAATGCTTGTCGGCTCAGCATGCGCGGACCGCGGTCGCCCAGGCCAGGCACTTCAACTTGGACTTCCGGGTCCACTAACACTTGCTTGGCATGACCGCTTTCGACCTTGATTTCTTCAGCGTCTTTGGTCGGTGTGCGCAGCGCCATGGCGATGTCGCTCGTAATCAAGTCGCCGGCAATTGGGATCACGGCCGTATGGCGAATAGCGCCGTTGGTGAAGATGGCGATGTCCGTGGTGCCGGCGCCAATATCCACTAACGCTACGCCGAGTTCGCGCTCGTCTTCGGTCAGCACCGACAGGCTGGAGGCTAAGGGGTTGAGCATCAATTGCTCCACTTCCAAGCCGCAGCGGCGCACGCATTTGATGATGTTTTCGGCTGCGCTTTGTGCCCCGGTGACGATATGTACCTTGGCCTCCAATCGCATGCCGCTCATGCCGATAGGCTCTTTCACATCCTGGCCATCGATGACAAATTCCTGCGGTTCGACTAGCAGCAGTCGTTGGTCACTGGAGATATGAATAGCCTTAGCGGTTTCCACTACGCGGGTGACATCGGCTTGCGTCACCTCACGGTCTTTAATCGCCACCATGCCGCTGGAGTTCAGTCCGCGAATATGACTGCCAGTAATGCCCGTATAGACGCGGGTGATTTTGCAGTCGGCCATCAACTCGGCCTCTTTGAGGGCTTGCTGAATGCTGTGCACCGTGGCGTCGATATTAACTACTACGCCGCGCTTGAGGCCATTGCTCGGTGCAGAGCCGAAACCTGCCAGCCGCAGGCTTCCGTCGGGCAGTACCTCGGCCACCACCGCCATGACTTTGGCGGTTCCGATGTCTAGTCCAACGACTAAGTCTTTATATTCTCGGGCCATAGCTAGTTACCTGTTGTGTTGTGCATCATGGAGTGGGGGAGGGCGCTGTCGCTATCGTGTTGACGCCGCGTAAGCGGATGGCGTAGCCGTTTTCATGCCGCAAGTCGGCCGATTCCAGTGCGCTTAAGGGTCGGCTATAGCTTGCAACTACGCGTGATAGAGTTTTCAAAAATACCTGCGTGCGGGTGGAGAGTTCAACTGCATCACCACGACCTGCCTCGATCGTGGCACCTCCAGGTAAGAGAATGTGCCAACTGCCTTGACTGCTTAACTCCAAGGCCTCAATTTTTAAATTGAGCGCAGAAAACTGCGGCTCTATAAGTCGATAGCCCTCGAGAACTAAAGCACTCTGGTTTTGCGGGCCGTTCAGGCGCGGCAGGCCGGATTGCTCGACTTCTCCGGTATTGGCGTCAAACACTTCGCCAAAGCTATTGAGTAAGCGTTGCTCGCTTTCATCTCCCCAGTAAGCGACTACCTGGTGCTCCTGTAATTGCACGCGTAAACGATTCGGAAAATCACGATGCACCGAAGCGTGCCGCACCCAGGGAATGGCTTCAAATGCCTCACGGGTATGTGCTAAATCCATATTAAAGAAAGTTCCTTTGACCCGCGAGGCTACGTGTGCCCGTACCGTGGCGGCATTGCAATGATTCACATCACCTAAGACGGTGATACGTTGAAACTCGAAGGCGTTATGCGCTGCAGCCCATCGTGTCATAGCCAGCAAACTGGCCAACACAAATACAAGAAACAAAACTACCGAAGCCGCGTTCATCAAACGGACATCCATGGCCAAAGGTTCAATACGGCTCACGTGTTTTGTCCTCCGGTGTATTGCCTGTCCAGCGTGGCATGTGCCAATAGCAAAACGCACAGGTCTTCGTAAGACAGGCCGTCAGCTCTGGCCGACATCGGGACTAGAGAATGACTGGTCATACCCGGCGAGGTATTCATCTCCAACAAAAATGCTTTACGGTCTTTGGCGCGCAGCATCAAATCTGCGCGTCCCCATCCTCTGCACCCCAGTGCCCGGTAGGCCTCTAACACTATGGCTTGAATGGACAGTTCTTCCTGTGCCTCCAGGCCGCTGGGGCAGTGGTAGCGCACCAAGTCGGTAAAGTACTTGTTCTGGTAGTCATAGGCACCCTGTGGCGCCTCAATACGGACAATTGGCAGCGCACGCGCCCCGGGGCCGCTTCCTATGACGGCACAGGTTAGCTCCTCGCCAGCGATAAATGCTTCGCACAACACATCGCGGTCGTAGCGCGCCGCAAGTTGCACGGCGGCTTGGGCTTCAGAAGTTTGTTGTACCTTGCTGACCCCGATCGAGGAGCCTTCGTGTGGTGGTTTGACGATAAAGGGCAAGCCTAAGGTCTGCGTCAGCGCGTTGATGTTTTCTGCGGTTTGTTCTGCCGGGCTCAGTACCACGTCTGGTGGCGTGGGTAAACCGCGTGCAGTCCAAATGCGTTTAGTCATTACTTTGTCGACCGCGATGCTCGATGCCATGACACCTGAGCCGGTATACGGGATGCCCATCAACTCGAGCGCGCCTTGCACCGTACCGTCTTCGCCATGGCGACCGTGCAGCGCAATAAAACAGCGCGTGAAGCCTTCTGTTTTCAAATCCCAAAGCGGCCGTTGCTGTGGATCGAACCCATACGCATCGACACCCCGTGCGCGAAGTGCGTCTAGGACCCCTTGGCCCGAGAGTAGAGAAATTTCACGTTCAGCAGAACTGCCACCCATGAGTACGGCGACTTTGCCGAAGGTTTCTGGACGGATATCTTGGAGGCTGTATGTGCTCATGCTGTGGCCTCCAAACCAGTGGTGGTCTGCAGCAAGGCTACGATCTGCCCGGGAACTGCGCTAATGGAGCCCGCGCCCATGCACAACAACACGTCGCCGGCCCGTGCATTACGCAGGGCAGTAGCAGCCATTGCGCCGATGTTGTCTACAAACACGGGGTCCACCTGACCGGCGACGCGCATGGCGCGTGCCAGGGCGCGGCTGTCGGCGGCGACGATAGGTGCTTCACCTGCTGCATAGACTTCGCCAAGCAGCACTACATCAGCCAGCCCCATCACCTTAACGAAATCTTCAAAACAATCTCGGGTGCGCGTGTAGCGGTGTGGCTGGAA
>CAMDHL010000182.1 GCA_945898105.1 Comamonas sp. lk
GATCTATCAAGTATACTACTTGTATACTACTTTGGTGGTTGCGAAAATGGTTAAGCTATTGATTTAAAATAGGAAATTAGCAAACTGCCGGAATCTTCACACTGTGGGGGTCGCAGGTTCGAAACCTGCACCGCCCACCAAGTAAAAAAATCTTATATAGATTAATAACTTAGGTGGTTTTACGGATTTAATTCTTTATATTTTCTGATATGCTGCCCGAGGCAGCATCCGAAATATTGGGCTACAAAAGGGTACTTTTACCTATTGCGTCCCAATGACGGACTGATTATGCTCAGGCTACCTGAGCATTCTTTCTAGCCCAAAATAGCGGTCAAATATTTCAAATTCATTGATCGAATATTTGGATTGAAACGCATACTCCATATACTTTTATTCGCTAGTGCATGGAAGCCATGATTTTTACTCGGCACTCACCACCCTAAATGCTATTCCCAAGGACGGGCTCACGCCCGCCGCCAAAGCAACGACGGTCTGCCAGCCCACCGTGATGCCATGGTTAATGGTGAGCCGCAAGCCCAGCAAGGCAACACCAAGGCGCAACAAGGTGCTGGAAGCAAACTGAATGCCGGCGCCGCATCGTTTGTCTTGACTTACAAAATGCAATGCCAAGCCCAGAAGCAACGCAAAGAGCAGCATGGAGCCTTTGTAGTGGCTGCCCAGTAAGGCAGCTGCCATGGCAACCAAGGCGGTAACTAGCAAGCCGGGAGCGAGGTTTTTTGTGAAGTCGAAAGCCGCTCCCGGCGCAAGCGTGGTCATCGCGCAGTGTTCAAAGTGGCTTCAAACCATTGAATGCGTCCATGTAGCCGTAAAGCCCCACCGAGCCGCCGGTGTGCAGGAAGACAACGTTTTCGCCCTTCTTAAAATGCCCCTTGCGGCAAAGATCAATCAGGCCGGCCATGCCCTTACCTGAATACACCGGGTCAAGCAAAATACCTTCTAGCCGAGCCACCATCGTTACAGCTTCAATCATGCCGGGCGTGGGGATACCATAGCCGCCACCAACGTAGTCGCAGTTGGCTTTGACGCTTTCGCGACTGACGCTGCCCGGCACACCCAGCAGGTCGGCAGTTTTTACGGCCAGGTTGTAAACGTTGGTTTCTTGGGCCTCTTGAGTTGCACGTACGCCAATGCCCAGCACCGGTATTTGACTGCGCGTGCCTTCAAAGCCAGCCAGCAGACCAGCCTGTGTGCCCGCACTGCCCGTGGCGTGAACCAGGCAACTGACGTTCAATCCCAGGTTATTGAACTGATCGACCAGCTCCAAAGCGCAAATCACATAACCCAGCGCACCAATTGGGTTGGAGCCACCACCGGGAATGATGTAGGACTTTTGCCCTTTGGCACGCAACTCGTCAGCCAGTTTTGCCATAGCAGCATTCATGTCGGTGCCGCCCGGCACTTCCTGTACGCTGGCGCCATACAGGTGGTCGAGAAAAACGTTACCCGAATGCTTGTAATTTTCGACTTTGGAGCCGGTACGGTCTTCCAGCAAAATCTCGCACTTCATGCCCATCTTGGAGGCAATGGCGACTGTCTGGCGAGCGTGATTGGATTGGGTTGCACCCTGGGTGATGATGGTGTCAGCGCCATGCTTAACTGCATCGGCCATCAAAAATTCCAGTTTACGGGTTTTATTACCACCAGAGCCTAGTCCAGTACAGTCGTCACGCTTGATGTAGAGGTTAGGGCCGCCCAACGCCTCAGTCAGGCGGGGCATAAATTCAAGCGGCGTCGGGCCATGTGTGATGCGGACCCGGGGGAAGTTGGTAAGTTTCATGCGTGCTTTCTTTTGTGGTTTGAAATTAAAATTAAAGTTGATCCCGCGATCACGTCACCGTAATAGCGAGCTGGCTGGAGGTCGCGACGATTTTTCCGATCAAAACGCAGTCTTCTTCGGTCATTGAAAAGGGCTTGCGACAAGCGCTTGGAGGCATTCGCAAAGTCGACTTCGCTCTCCACAATGCTTCCATGCCAACGGTCAAAGTCGCGGGCTTACTTTTCTACCGCTTCGCAGCCGTTTGTCTGAATGTCGGCTAGCAAGCGCTGCACCGTCTCAGAGGTTGCGTTGCCAATCGCCTCTTGAGGCGGTGTGGCTTTTTCAAATATTCAATCGGCATGCAATACTTTCAATTTTCGAAAGCCAATGAGGTCACGCGCGGCCCTTCCAAGGCACAACGCGGCGTTCAACAAAACGCACCAGGTGATCAAAGGCGTAGGCAATCATGGCAATCACCACAATCCCCATGATGACGATGGGCGTCTGTAGAAACCGGGAAGCTGACAACACCGTGTAGCCAAGTCCAGATGTCGCAGCAACCATTTCAGCGGCCACCAGTGTGGTCCAGCCAAAACCGATGCCCACGCGCATAGCGGTAAATATTTCGGGCATGGCAGACGGCAAAATGACGAGGCGAATAACTTGCCAACGGGTGGCACCAAACGAATAGGCGGCATGAATTTGTTCAATGGCTGCAGACTTGACACCCGCTCGTGCACCCAAAGCCATCGGTGCGAGTACAGACAGAAAAATCAGCAGCACCTTGGACAACTCATCAATGCCAAACCAGATGATCATCAGCGGCAGATAAGCCAGTGGTGGAATCGGGCGGTAGAACTCAATTGGCGGATCAAAAATACCGCGTGCCACTGAGCTCATCCCCATTGCAATTCCCAACGGAATCCCGATCACACAGGCTAGCAAAAATGCACCAAAAACACGCAATGTGCTGACCCAGGTGTGCTCCCAGAAACTGGCCCCGGTAAACCCGTCTCTGAGCATGACTAAAAAAGCGTCAATCACAGCCATCGGAGACGGCAGAAAAAGCGGCTTGACAAAGCCGGCAAAGGTGACGAACCACCAGAAAAAAATTAAGCCGGCGATGACGACAGCGCTTATCGTGACGCTTTCCCCCTGGCCTGGCACGCCATAGATTTCACCCGGCTTGGCCGGTTTGGCTTTTGTCAAAGTTGCCCATATGCCGCCGCCAGTTGTTGAACGGTTATCACTCATTTTGGGCTCCTGCTTCGTCAGCAAAGATGATCTGCAAGATCTCTTCTCTAAGTTCAATGAATTCTGAGGACGCTTTGATCGCTCTGGCATTGCCCGTTTCAAAATAACGTTGACTGAAAGGCAAGTCGAAGATGTGTGAAATGCGCCCGGGGCGAGGCGACATCACAATCAGTTTGGTGCCCATGAACAACGCCTCTTCGACGCTGTGGGTGATAAAAAAAACCATCTTGCCGGTGTCGCGCCAAACTTTCAGGATCAGCTCTTGCGCTCGCTCGCGCGTCAGCGCATCCAGCGCACCCAGCGGCTCGTCCATCAGCAAAATAGCGGGGTCACTGGTCAGCGCCCGGGCGATGCCAACGCGTTGTTGCATACCTCCAGACAACTCGTAGGTGGCCGATTGTTCAAACTGCTCCAGCCCCAGCAGCTTGATGAAGTCTCTGGCGATTTTTTCGCGTTTATCCTTATTGTGACCTTGAATTTTTAAACCAATCGCCACGTTGTCCAGCACATTTAGCCAGGGCATCAGGGCGTGTTTTTGGAAAACTACGGAGCGATCAGCGCCGGGCCCGGTGACAACACGTCCGTCCAGTGAAATCTCTCCTTCACTCGGCGCCATGAACCCGGCAATCAGATTGAGCAGTGTTGATTTGCCACAACCCGATGTACCAAGCGCCACCACGAAGTCTTTTTCATGAATGTCAAGGTTGATATTTTTGAGTGCATGTACAGACGGTTTACCAGGCACCGGATAAAAAACCGACGCATTTCGGACGACAAGTGCAGTCATTGGCAGCCTCAGGGGATATGAGCGATGTACCGACCAGGCCAGACCCGGTCGGCACTAAGGCAGCATAGCGGGCTTACTTGCCAGCAGCTGCTTTGGCAAACTCGGGATTGACGAACTTGGTGTAGCTGTCGGCCACTGTGCTGATACGGCCGGCACCCTTGAGGAAGTCGGCGGTGGACTTGATGGTGGTGGCTGCACCGCCGCCCATCCAAGCTGCTGACATGTTTAAGTCTCCATCAGGGTAAGTTGTACCATCCAACATGGGCACGACAGCAGCTGGCGTGACACCTACGCTGGCAGCGACAGCTTTAATTTTTTCTGAGTCAGCGTTCCAGGCGGCTTTGTTCTTCATGTAGTCGCCATTGATTTCATTCATGGCCTTCAAAAAGTTGACCAAGCCCGCACGGTTGGCTTCCGCAAATTTGTTGGTGGCAACCCAGGCATTGAAGGTAGGAAAGCCCGTTTTCGCAACCGCACCAGCGGTAACCATAACCTTGCCGTTTTCACGCAATTTTGCTTGAACGGGAACCCAAACAAAAGCTGCGTCGATCGCGTTTTGAGCCCAAGCGGCGGCGATTTCAGAAGGCGACATACCCATGACCATAACATCTTTTTCCGTCAAACCGTACATTTTCAAAGCACCCATAAGGGAAAAGTGTGCTGTTGAACCAATTGGCACGGCAATTTTCTTGCCTTTCAAATCAGCTGGCTTTTCAATGCCTGAGCCGTTGCGGGTAACTAATGCCTCTGAGCTGTCAATGACTTTTCCCGCAGAAATCATTTGATAGTCCAGGCCAGAGCTAAGGCCGGCTGACAGGGGCGTTGAGCCGATTTCAGAAATTTGAATGCCGCCAGAGGCCATGGCCGCATTGACCTCAGCGCCTGAAGCGAACTGCCGCCACTCAATGGTCCATCCCGTGGCTTTTTCAAGCGCTCCGTTGGCAATAAGCGCTTTATAGGGAACAGGATCGCCAAAGTGTCCAATCACGACCTTGGTTTG
>CAMDHL010000183.1 GCA_945898105.1 Comamonas sp. lk
CCAATACCCAAAGCCACACTGCGTTCCGCGGCTTTGGCGGGCCGCAGGGCGTGATCGTGATCGAAAAAATCATGGGTGACATCGCCCGCGCGCTGGGCAAAGACGCGCTGGATGTGCGCTTGCGCAATATCTATAGCGACGAGCCGCTGGCCGCTCCCGTGGTCGCCGGCGTCAAGCCTGCTCTGCGCGACACCACGCATTACCAGATGAAGGTGGAAGACAACATTCTGGAGCCTCTGCTTCGCACTTTGGAAAAGCAGTGCGGATACCGCCAGCGTGTGAAAGACATCGGCGCGTGGAACGCGCAGAACTCAGTGCTTCGCCGTGGCATAGCTATCACGCCGGTCAAGTTCGGGATCAGCTTTACCGCAACCCTGTTCAATCAGGCCGGTGCTTTGGTGCATGTGTATTTGGACGGAAGCGTACGCGTGCACCACGGCGGCACCGAAATGGGCCAAGGCCTGCACACCAAGGTCACGCAAATCGTGGCCGATGAATTAGGCGTGCCCCTAGACCGCGTGCTGTGCAGCGCCAGCGACACCCACACTATTCCAAATGCTTCTGCCACCGCTGCTTCGGCAGGCACCGACCTCAATGGTCGCGCCGCCCAATTTGCGGCCCGCCATGTGCGCGATAACTTGGCTGCGTTTGTTGCCGGGCTTGATGGTTGCGGCGCCGGTGCGGTGGAGTTTTTTGGCGGCCAGGTGCGCTCGCCCACCACCACGCGCCCCTTTGACGAAGTGGTGCAAATGGCCTATGCCAACCGCATCCAGCTGTGGAGTGATGGCTTCTACCGCACGCCCAAAATCCACTACGACAAAACCACGCTCACCGGCCGGCCCTTCTTTTACTTTGCTTATGGCGCGGCCTGTACCGAAGTAGTTATCGATACGCTGACAGGCGAGAGCCGGGTGCTCAAGGTGGACATATTGCAAGACGTGGGCCGCAGCATCAACCCGGCGCTGGACATCGGCCAGATCGAGGGCGGTTTTGTGCAAGGCATGGGTTGGCTCACCACGGAACAATTGGTCTGGAACGACAAAGGCCTGCTCACCACGCATGCGCCCAGCACTTACAAAATCCCTACCGCGGGCGATGTGCCCGAACACTTTAAGGTGTCGCTGTGGCCCGAGCCCAATCGTGAGGACAACGTCTTTGGCTCCAAGGCGGTAGGCGAGCCACCCTTCATGCTGGGCGTCAGCGTGTACGAAGCCCTGCGCCATGCCATCGCCCAAACACGCAGCGACAAAGAGCCTGTGCAATTAACAGCGCCAGCCACGGGAGAAAACGTACTCAGGGCTTTGCAGTGAAAAATTGCGTCACAACACCAAAATAGCCCGGAAGTCGTTCACATTGGTGTGTGTGGGGCCGGTGACGATCAGGTCGTCCAAAGCCGCGAAAAATCCGTAGGCATCGTTGCGTTGTTGGTAGTCGCTAAGCGAAAGGCCCATGGCGGCCGCACGTTGCAAGGTGTCGGGGCCTAGGCGGGCGCCGGCGTTGTCTTCAACGCCGTCTATTCCGTCAGTATCTGCAGCCAGCGCCCACACACCGCCTTGGCCTTGCAGGGTTTGCGCCAGGCCCATACAAAATTCCCCGGCCCGCCCGCCGCGTCCGCGCGGCGCTCCCGCTTGCTGCGGCGCGATGGTGACCGTGGTTTCGCCGCCGCTCAAAATTACGCAGGGCTTGTGAAACGGCCCCAGGCCTTTGGCCGCAGCGCGCGCCAGGGCGCCATGCACTTTGGCTACTTCGCGCGATTCACCTTCAATCTCATCGCTCAATATGTAGGCCGCCAGGCCCGCATTGCGCGCTGCCTCGGCGGCTGCTTGCAACGATTGCTCAGGTGTGGCGATAAGGTGGAAGGCATGCCCTTCAAACGCAGCGTCTAGCGGCTTGGGGCTTTCCAGCGCGCCGCTGGCCCAGGCGTCCAGCACGGCTTGCGGCAGCGCAATGCCGTAGCGCTGGACGATAGCCAGTGCCTGCGCGCAGGTACTGGCGTCGCCCACGGTCGGGCCGCTGCCAATGGTGGAGGGGTCATCGCCCGGCACATCGCTGATGGCCAGGGTCACCACACGCGCCGGAGCGCAGGCTGCGCCCAGGCGCCCGCCTTTAATGCGCGAGAGGTGTTTGCGCACGCAATTCATCTCGCCGATATGCGCGCCGCAGCGCAGCAAGTCCTGGTTGATGCGCTGCTTATCGGCGAGCGTCAGGCCCTGGGCAGGCAGCGTCAGTAATGCCGATGCACCGCCCGACATCAGACACAGCACCAAGTCATCTGCTGTCAAACCTTGGGTTAGCGCCAAAATGCGCTGCGCCGCTAGTTCGCCCTGTGCGTCAGGCACCGGGTGGGAGGCCTCGACTACCTCGATCCGCTGCGCCAGTCCGGCCGGGCGGGGTGGCGTATGGCCGTAGCGCGTGACCACCAAGCCCGACAAAGGCGCGTCGGCGGGCCAAAGCGCCTCGACTGCCTGCGCCATCGCACCTGCCGCTTTGCCAGCGCCCAGCACCAGGGTGCGACCACGCGGTGGCGGAGGTAAAAAAGCGGCCGTCTTGTGTAGGGGCTGGGCGGCTTGCACTGCAGTGTCAAACAAGCTGCGAAGCAGCGCGTAGGGGTCGGTGATCGTAGGCATGGTTGGCATCATAGATGCGCTCAAGCAGCACTGGGGCACAATGACCCTATGTCTACCTTGCTGATCCACAACGCCCACACGGTGGCCACGCAAAACGACATGGGCGACGAGCTGCGTGACACCTCGGTGTTGGTGCGCGAT
Source organism: Comamonas sp. lk (assembly GCA_945898105.1). Lineage (GTDB taxonomy): Bacteria > Pseudomonadota > Gammaproteobacteria > Burkholderiales > Burkholderiaceae_C > Allorhodoferax. The sequence continues at coordinate 2,769 of CAMDHL010000183.1, forward strand.
GGCTTGATCGCGGCCATCGGCCCAGCCTCCCAAATGCCGCACACAGCCGACGAAGTGATTAATGCGCGTGATCACCTGCTGATCCCCGGTATGGTGAACACGCACCACCATATGTACCAGTCGCTCACGCGCGCCATACCGCAGGTGCAAAACGCCGAGCTGTTTAGCTGGTTGCGCGGGCTTTATCCGATTTGGGCCGGCCTCACGCCGGACATGATTTACACCAGTACGCAGTTGGCCATGGCCGAGTTGCTGATGAGCGGCTGCACCACCAGCAGCGACCATTTGTACATCTACCCCAACAATGTTACGTTGGACGACAGCATCGAGGCGGCGCGTGCGATTGGCATGCGCTTTGTAGCGGCTCGTGGCAGCATGAGCGTGGGCGAGTCGCAAGGGGGTTTGCCGCCCGATGGCTTGGTAGAACGCGAAGACGCGATATTGAAAGACACCCAGCGCGTGATAGAGCGTTACCACGACAGCGCACACGGTGCGATGACGCAAGTGGCGGTGGCGCCGTGCTCGCCCTTTAGCGTCAGCGCACAGTTGATGAAAGACTCGGCCGCGCTGGCCCGACAGCACGGCGTGCGCATGCACACGCACCTCGCTGAAAACGATCATGACGTGGCCTACAGCCTCGAAAAGTTCGGATGCACGCCGGCGCAATTTGCGCAGGACATGGGCTGGCTGGGCGAGGACGTTTGGCATGCGCACTGCGTCAAGTTGGACGACCATGGCATCAGCTTGTTTGCCGCCACGCGCACTGGGGTGGCGCATTGCCCGTGCAGCAATATGCGTCTTGCCAGCGGCATAGCGCCGGTGCGCCGCATGGTTGATGCGGGTGTCGCGGTCGGGCTGGGCGTTGATGGCAGCGCCAGCAACGACGGTGCGCACATGCTGGGCGAGGCCCGACAGGCACTGCTGCTGGCGCGTCTGCGCAAATCGCTGGAGGCACCCGCCACCGATGCCCAGGGCCGCACGGTGTTCGCCTGCGACAGCGCGCCTTTGGAGATGACCGCGCGCGATGCCTTGCGCCTGGCCACGCGCGGTGGCGCGCAAGTGCTGGGGCGACGTGACATTGGGCAAATTGTCGTCGGAATGTGCGCCGACATAGCTTTGTTTGATTTGCGTACCCTCGCGTTTGCTGGTGGCGCCGTGCACGACCCGGTCGGCAGCCTGCTCTTGTGCGCAAGCCAGGGTGCGGCCTACACCATCGTTGGCGGACGCGTGCTCGTCCGTGAAGGCCAACTCTCCAGCCTGGAACTCGGCCCACTGGTCGAAGAGCACAACCGCCTGGCCCTTCGTCTGGCTGGTGCCTGATTTCGTTCTCTCAATAGCCTATGTTGAGTTTGCAGACTAGCTTGGCGTTCTTTTCCGTGTCCGTATTGCTGGCTTTGTCGCCCGGCCCGGACAATGTGTTTGTGCTGGTGCACGCCGCCCAGCACGGCGTACGCGCGGGCTTGTTGGTGGTGCTGGGTTTATGCAGCGGATTGTTATTTCATACCGCCGCGGTGGCGCTGGGCCTGGCGGCTTTGCTGGCGGCCTCGCCGCTCGCTTTTGACGTGCTAAAGGGCGTGGGCGCGGTGTATTTGCTTTGGCTGGCCTGGTTGTCCTGGCGCGCGCCTACCGGTTTACTCGAAGGCCAGGCCGCTGAGGGACTGAGCCCGGTACAAACCTATGCGCGCGGCATCGTCATGAACGCTACCAACCCGAAGGTGGCGATTTTCTTTTTGGCTTTTTTACCGCAATTTGTCGACCCAGCGCAGGGCTCGGTGCAATGGCAAATCGTGCAACTAGGCGTCTGCTTTGGGTTGGCAACTTTGCTGGTGTTTGGTGGCATCGCCGCCCTGGCCGGACGCTTTGGCCAGCGCCTTCGCGATTCAGCCCGAGCCCAGCAAACCCTCAACCGCGCCGCTGCCCTGGTGTTCGCGGGGCTGGCGCTGCGCTTAGTTTGGTTGGGCTGAACTTGGCTTAGCGCAAGCTCTTATTCCAAGGGCCTGGCCTGCTTGCAAGCATCTCAATTGCGCACTTGCTTGACGATAACTA
>CAMDHL010000184.1 GCA_945898105.1 Comamonas sp. lk
TCGGCCCAGGCATGACGGTGGGGGTTATCGGATTGGGCGGATTAGGTCATATGGGCGTCAAACTGGCACATGCTATGGGCGCCAAGACAGTCATGATCACCACCTCGCCCGCTAAAGCGGCCGACGCGATGCGCCTGGGTGCTAATGAAGTGCTGATCTCCACGGACGAGCAAGCCATGCTGGCCATGGCCAATCAGTTTGACTTCTTGCTCAACACCATCCCCGTGCCGCATGATTTCAACACCTATATGAGCTTGCTGAAAGTGGACGGCACTATGTGTATCGTGGGCGCCATTGGTCCCAATGCGCAGCTCAACACCCGGCCCATGATCCTAGGGCGCCGAAATATCGCAGGCTCCTTGGTCGGCGGCATCAAGGAAACCCAGGAAATGCTGAACTTTTGCGCGACGCACGAGATCGTCTCGGATATCGAGCTCATTCCCGTGTCCCAGGTCAATGAAGCCTACACGCGCATGCAAAAAAATGATGTGAAGTACCGCTTTGTGATTGACATGGCGACCTTAGCTTAAGGGCTTAAGTCGCCTGCTTACTAATTTGCCAGCGCTGCCAATGCGCATAGGCGAGCCGGTAAGTGTTTAACTGTACTTGCACCGTAGCTTCGATCTGCACGCCATAACCTCCGGCCATTAGTAGCACCAAGGGAATTCGTCGCGTCATGCACCAGTCCAGCACCCGCTGGTCCCGCAACTGCATGCCCTGAAAGCTCAGCTTCAAGCGCCCCAAACGGTCGCCTTCGTGCGGATCGGCCCCGGCCAAGAAGAACACCAGTTGCGGCTTGCAGTGCCCGTCTAATTGCATTAGCGCGGCGTCTAATGCGGCTAGGTAGTCTGAATCTCCAGTGCCGTCGGGCAAGCCAACATCCAGATCGCCGGCTTCTTTGCGAAAGGGAAAATTCTTTTCGCCATGCAAAGACAGGGTAAAAACACTTGCATCATCCTGAAAAATCCGCGCTGTGCCATTGCCCTGGTGTACGTCCAGGTCGATCACCGCCACTTGAAGTGCCTGGCCGTCACGCTGGTGCTGGGCTTGTAGCACGCGCGCGGCCACAGCGACGTCGTTGAACACGCAAAAGCCACCGCCCTTGTCCGCATAGGCGTGATGCGTGCCACCCGCCAGGTTAGCGCCAATGCCATGGCGCAGGGCCGAGCGCGCGGCGGCTACAGTAGCGCCCACCGAGCGGCGTGCTCGTTCGGCCATGGCCTCGCTCCAGGGGAAACCTATTTCGCGCATCACCGCCGGCGGCACCGTGCCATTGGCAATGCCGCGCACATAGTCGGGCGTATGCACCCGCAGCAGTTCGGCTTCACTGGCGCGCGGTGCTTGCAGTAGTTGGATGTCTGGCAAATGCGCTACCAACGCATCGCGCAGCATGGCGTACTTGGCCATAGGAAAGCGGTGCCCCTGAGGCAGGGGCAGCACAAACTGGTCGCTGTAAAAGGCTTGCATCCAAAGCTGCCAAACGCAGTAGCCTAGGGGCGTTGCATACGCCAACCGCATATCGCAAGCGTCACCCAACCGGCCATAAAGGCTATGCCGCCATAGGGCACGAGGGGGCGTAATAGTTCGATACCGTGTAACAGACGCAGCTCGATACTGAGGCTAAAAAGAAGCGTACCCGCCACAAACAAAGCACCGCTTGCCATGGTCCAAGCATTGGGCCCGACTTGGCGCGCAAGCACCACCAACACCAGCAAACCCAGCGCATGAAAACGCTGCAAGTCCAGCGCCCACGCCAGGGCTTGTGCGTCCTGCGCTGACAGTGTCAGGGTATGCGCAGCCACCGCACTCACGCCAATAGACAGGGCCGCGCTAGCGCAGGCAAATACCAGAAAAAAACGTAGCGGAGCAATCATCGGTGGTTTTGTCGCATAGGCTGCGCTGTGGCAGGGTGGGGGATCGGAGCGTCATTTAGCAGCGGGCAGGGTAGCGAAAAAAGCGCAAGCGCGATTGTGCGCGTGGGTTTGATGGCCCATTTACGCCAAGGCTTTGGCCTGCGGCCGCCTACCCATTAATCACCCGCCGCGCAAAGCGTTCCAGGTAGTCCATGAGTTGGCTGGCGCCTTCTGCGGCTTGGGTTTCTTGGCCAGACGCAATGGCCTCGGCCAGCACCATGTGAAAGCGTGCGCCTTCGCTGATCTCGCCCTCGGCCTGGTAGCGGTACCAAAAGCGGCGGCATTGCACGACCAGTGGCACCACAGCTTTGACTGCCGATCGGTTCCCGCATGCGGCGTGGTTCACGTGGTCCAGTTCCTGGTCTGCGGCCATGTACTGGTCGATATTGCCAGCACCGCCAGCCTTCATCATTTTTTCCGCGCAGCGCACCAGGTTTTTGCGCTGCTCTGCATTTGCGCGCCTGGCCGAGTTGGAAGCAATCAGGCGCTCCAGGGCGCGGCGGGTTTCAATCAAGTTGAGGTGGTCCACTACGTCGATGGTGGACACGCTCAGGCCGCGCCGGGGTTGTTGCACGATCAGGCCGATCGCCGTCATGCGCATCAGCGCTTCGCGCACCGGGGTTCGGCCCAGTTGCGTTAGCTCAGCGATCTCGCTTTCGACCACGGCAGAGCCTGGCGCGATTTGCAGTTTGGAAATCAGCGCTTCGATGCGGTCGTAAGCCAGATCCGCCGCCCGACGTTTGGGCTCGATGCGTGCGACAAGGCTTTTGGTGGACATGGTTTTATTCTGGAGCCCGTTGCAGGGCAAGGGCAGTGCACTGGCGGATGCAGTAGTTTATGGGCAGGCGCTGGCGCGTCAGTGCGCGGTCCGAGGTCATCATGGCAGTGCCCCGGTGTCGTTGCTTGCCAGGGATAAGGTGGACACGCGCGCGGGGCTGAGCGGCGGGCGTGGCGAAGGGGCGTCCCACCCAAACAAGTGCTGCGCCGCTGCGCCGCAGATGCGGCCTTGGCAAGCGCCCATGCCGCAGCGCTGATGCAGTTTGGCGTCGTTCCAGCCGGTGCACGCGGCCACGCTGCCAAAGGTCACGTCTTCGCAGCGGCATAGTAAAGTGTTCTTGTCTGCGAGCGTGCGTAATTCCGGGCGCAACGCGAAGTGCTGGCCTACCCGGCTTGCAAAGTCTTGCCAGCGCGCCCTCGTGTGTAGATGCGCTGCCGGGACGCGCTGCCCGATAGCCGTCAGGCCTGCGATATGGCCTTCAGCCATAGCCCGTTCGACGCCACCTGCGCCTGTGCATTCGCCTGCGGCAAAGATATACGGCACGCTGGTGGATTGCTGCGCGTCCACTTGCAACGCCAAGCCCGCTTGCGCGCTATGCCGCGTGGCGCAGCCCAGCAGGCGGCCTAGTTCGACATTGGGCACTAGCCCAAAGCCCACGGCCAGGCGGTCGCAGTCCAATTGGTAGGTATGCGCCCCCTGGCGCAACTGCACGCTTTGCAGGCTTGTATCGCCCTGGGCTGCGAGCACATAGCTGTCGCATCGGTAGGCCGGGTGCAATAGCGTTGCCGCCTGGGCTAGTTTGCCCGGCCAGCGCAGCAGCCTTGCGCCAAACGCGGCCACTTGTCGCCAAGGGCTTTGTTCTGCCACGCGCAGCACCTGTGCGCCCGCTTGTGTGGCGCTGGCCGCTGCTGCCAAGAGCAAAGGCCCGCTACCGGCTATCACGATGCGCTGGCCGCGCACCGGCAAGCCGCCTTTAATCATTGCTTGCAAGCCGCCTGCGCCGCTAACGCCGGGCAAGGTCCAGCCGGGGAAGGGCAGCAAGAGTTCGCGTGCGCCGGTACAAACAATCAGTTTTTCAAAGCCTTGCACCCAGGCGCTGTCCGCGCTCTCCAGCAGCAGCGCCTGGCTGCCTTGCGCTGCCACTACGCGGGTGCCGCAGTGAATGCGCACACGTGGGTAGCGCGCCAAGGCTTCTTGCAATTGCTGCACGGGGCCGGGTGGTGCAGCGCCTGCGCCATTGCGCCACACCTGGCCACCGGGCGCGGGGTTGTCGTCCAGCACCACAATGCTGCGGCCAGCAGGTGCAGCGGCCAGGGCGGCGGACAAACCCGCAGGGCCTGCGCCCACGATCAGGATCGCGCAGGCGCCCTGGCTTACATAGGCGTTCGGCGCGGGCTTGGTTGAGTTCACGATGGGTCGCCGGTCTCTACCGCCATGCCCGCCGCACACAGGGTTTGGCAGGCTAGTTGACCTCGGCCATTGACCAGTACGCGGCATTCCTGGCACACACCCATGCCGCACACCGGCGCGCGCGCCCGCCCGCTGACCGAGTGGCGCGCAATGCCGTCGCCACACAAGTACAAAGCCGCCGCGATGCTGGTGCCTGCGGGCACTTGCGCCGCCTGGCCGTTGAGTTGGAAATGCACCATGGCTTGCGGGGTGTTCATGCGCTTTGCAGGCAACGTGCAGGTAAGTAGGCGCTGCCATCGAGCGCGCAGGGGCTGGCGCAAATGTCCGATGCAATCAGTTGCGCGGTACCGGTGGCGGTGGTGACGCCCAGGCCCTCATGGCCCAGCGCTAACCAAAGGCCAGGCCGCTGCGGATGCGGACCGATCAGCGGCAAGCCGTCCGGCGTGGCCGCCCGAAAACCGGTCCAGGTGCGCGTGATTTGGAGGTCACCCAGTCCGGGCAGGTAGTCGCTGGCGCGGCGCAGCATGCGCGCCAGAATGGGCGCTTCGATGGCGCTGTCGGTGGTGTCAAACTGGCGCGAGGAGCCGATGAGCAATTGCCCGGTAGGACGTGGTTGCACATTAAAGGCCACTGAGGTGCCGCTGCTCTCGTGCGCGCTTTTGACATAGCCCAGTTCCACCAATTGGTGGCGCACCAT
>CAMDHL010000185.1 GCA_945898105.1 Comamonas sp. lk
TGCTGCACCTCCTGCGCTGTCACCATGCCGCGCTCGTCCAGCATGTTGGCCAAGGCCCGAGTCCAGATTTCGTAATAGGACACACCCAGGTAAACGGCGGGCGGCAGTGACTCGCGCGCATGCCGTCCCATGTCCAGATTCCACTCGCCCAAAGCGGCACTACCCAAGGTAATCGCGAGCGCACGCTTTTCCCATTCGCCATGAAAAACCGGCTCGTTTAGCTCTGGGCACACGGGCCCGAAACCCATCATGCCGCCCAGGTCTTGTGGGCCGTTCATGCTGCGGCTCCCGCCACCTTGGGCAGCCCTGTACCAATCATGCTGTCGCGCGTCACCAATTGCGCCAATTGCGCTTCGCTCCATCCCTCGGTACCGGGTGGACGCTGGGGTAAAACCAGGTAGCGAATCTCGGCGGTGGAGTCCCACACACGCACAGTTTTGTCAGAGGGCAGTGTCACACCAAAGTCGGCCAGTACGGCACGCGGCTCCAGTACCGCGCGCGAGCGGTAGGGCGCGGACTTATACCAAACCGGCGGCAGGCCGAGCACCGGCCAAGGGTAGCAAGAGCACAGCGTGCACACCACCATGTTGTGTACCTGGTTGGTGTTTTCCACTACCTGCAAATGTTCGCCCTGCCGCCCCGAAAAAGACAGTTCCGCCACCGCCGCTGTGCCATTGGTCAGCAGGCGTGCTTTGTAGTCGGCATCCACCCAGGCCCGCGCCACCACTTGCGCGCCACAGCGGGGTCCGATTTTGGTTTCGTAGGTTTCGACGATGAGGTCTAAGGCATCGGCGTTTACATAGCCCTTGGCGAGCAAGACGGTTTCCAAAGCGCGTACGCGGATGGCCGCTTCAGAAAGCTCGGAGCCGTGATCGTGATCGTGGTCATGGTCATGGTCATGGTCATGGTCATGGTCATGCGGCGCTGCTGGGTGGGTCATAGCGATACCTCAAGTGACTTTTGGCTTGCTTTTAGCGCTGGCTTGGGGCAGAGCCGGACCCGCAGTCTTAGGCGCCGTGGCCTTTGATATAGGTCTCAAGGTATTTAATCTGGTGGCCTTGCTGCTCGATGATGTTTTTCACAATATCGCCGATCGATAAAACGCCCACTACCTTGTCGTTTTCCATCACAGGCAAATGGCGGATGTGCTTTTGCATCATGATGCCCATGCAATCTTCCAAAGTACTGTCCGGCCGCACTGTTAAGGGGTTGGGCGTCATGATTTTTCGTAAGGATGTCGTGCGTGGATCATCATTAGGCAGCAGCACCTTGATGGCGCAATCGCCCTGCGAAACAATCCCCACCAAGCGCCCGTCGTCGACGACCAAAATCGAACGCACCCTGCTGTCGCGCATCATCTTGAGCGCATCCAAAGTTGAGTTGGACGACTGTAATGAAAAAATAGTTTTTGCCTTTTGGTCAATACAGTGTTTGACGGTTGTCATAAGAAAACTTTCAAGTGTTAGGTAAGCGCCTGGAAGATCATTGTAGAAGCAAGGCGTCGACCCCCATGCGACGGGCGCCAAAAGCGCGCCGGTCCGCGCCGGCCCCCCCAAAAAAAGGGGCTGCTGCCCCGCCCAAACGATTTACTCGTCCGACTGTGGCCGCGAAGGATCGCGGCGCACCTCAACCAAATTCCAGCGGATGACCAACGCTGATAAGGAAAGCAACAAGACGGCGCCGCTTTCATAAATCAAATCGATGGTACTGATACCTTTGCCCTGCAAAATAATCAAACGGCACAAAGCGGTTATGGCGATAAATATGGGAATGGTGATGGGAATTTTTTGGGACTTGTAAAACCCTGCCACCATGCCCAGCACCTCGGCATATATAAACAGCAGCAACAAGTCAGTCAGGCTTATAGCGCCATTGCGCAAGACTAAATACATCTCCTGCCCCACGCCATAAATCGTAAACAACGCGATAAAAACAAGAATTGTTTTCTCGGCATTCGTAATCCATTTATACATATCGAACATAGAGGCCTCCTTGTGTCGCTGTTCCCAAGCGTGTTGACGCACTATAAAGCGCCACGTCCATAACATTTTGTTCGATCTAGGGTTCGCACCGACTCCAAGTTAGTGATGTCCGTGCTTTAGGCAGGGGATTGCCGACCTGCCGCCTGTAGCGAGACTCCCAAAGGCGATGCCCGCCCGCATGGTCGATGTGCATAAACGGTTGCGCACAACCTGTTTGGCGTGCATTTGGCGCTTGATATTGCCGCAGACCAGGGCAAAAAGTCATACACCGCCTGGTCGGGAACCTGGTAACACGCCCTGGTACTCTGGGCCGCGTGGCGCACCACGCCGTGTTGGGCGAACAGACTTAAGTGGCGTGACAATCCAACCAGTTAAAAAGCCCGGCCACTTGCGTGACCGGGCTTTTCTACAACTCCAAACCCAAACCCAGCCACATCGCTGCGGCGCGGCTTGAGGCTACAAAGCGCTTACTTCGTAGAAGCTTCCCAGATGGCGTGCGAATAAGCTGCTTTGCCCGGGTCTTTCTTGATCACGGGCGAGCTGCCGCTGGAAAGCAGTACTTTGACCGTGCGCTCGAAAGCGGCAGGCTCCAGGTAGCCCATCTTGGCGGGGCCTGCGTTGGTGATCAGCTTGGCCACGTTTTCCATTTGGCGCTTTTGTACCGCTTCGTTGGCGCTGCCCGAGGTGTCGCCGGCGACGACGATCTTGGCGGCTTCAGCGGGGTTTTTCACCGCGTCATTCCAGCCTTTGAGGCTGGCTTTCACGAACTTGGCCATGCGGGCCACAAAGGCCGGATCTTTCAGGTTGGACTCCAGCACATACAGGCCGTCTTCCAGCGAAGCCACGCCTTCTTTTTCATAGAAGAAGGTGACTAATTCGCTTTCCTTGACGCCCGCATCGACCACTTGCCAGTACTCGTTGTAAATCATGGTGGAGATACAAGCGGCCTGGTTTTGCAACAGTGGATCGACGTTGAAACCTTGCTTCAGGATCTTGATGTCCGAGTCGGTTTTGTAGCCCAGCTTGGTCATCCAGTTGAGGAAGGGGTACTCATTGCCGCCGTACCAGACGCCCAGGGTTTTGCCCTTGAGGTCCTTGGGTGTGGAAACGCCGCTGGATTTTTTGCAGGTCAGCATCAGGCCGGACTGGTTAAACACCTGGGCCACGTTGACCAGCGGTACACCGGCTTCGCGCGCGGCCAGGGCCGAGGGCATCCAGTCCACCACGATGTCGGCTTGCTTGCCGGCGATCACTTGGGTAGGTGCAATATCAGGGCCGCCCGGCTTGATGGTGACATCCAGCCCTGCGTCTTTGTAATAGCCCTTGGCCTGCGCCACGTAGTAGCCCGCAAACTGCGCTTGTGGCAACCACTTGAGCTGAATCGTAACCTTGTCAGCCGCATGGGCCGCCACTGCGCCAATCGACAGCAGGGCTGCTGCCAGGGTGGTGCTTAATTTCAAACGCATCTTCATAAAAAAACTCCTAGGGTTAAGGACACAGGGGAAAAATAGCTTGCCCGATAAGGGTAAGCCGGGGACGCAGTCTTGTCCACCAGGACAAGAAAACAATTTGACGCAGCGCAGAGTCCGTAGGGGCTGCAGGGGAAAGGTGTTTTCATTTTTTACCCCTGACCGAAGGGTGCCAGAAGGCAGCGCGCTTTTCTATGGACACCAGCAGCGCGTACACCGCCGAGCCGGTGACCGCAGCCACCGCCACCGCCGCCCAGACCAGGCCCATGTTCATACGCGTGGCCTCGGTGGATATGCGAAAACCCAAACCCGAGGTGGGCGAGCCGAAAAACTCGGCCACGATGGCTCCGATGAGTGCTAGTGTGGCATTGACCTTAAGCGCGGAGAACAAAAACGGTAGCGCCGTAGGCAGGCGCAGCGACCACAAGGTGCGCCAGTAGCTGGCGGCGTAGCTGTGCATCAGCTCTCGCTCCAGGCGGTCGGCCGCGCGCAGCCCAGCCAGAGTAGAGACCAGCATGGGGAAGAAGGTCATCAGCACCACTACCGCCGCTTTGGAGGGCCATTCAAAGCCAAACCACATGACGGCAATCGGCGCCACGCCGACCAGCGGAATCGTGCTGGTGAGGGATGCCAGCGGCAGCAAGCCGCGCTGCAAAAACGGCATGCGGTCGATGGCAATGCCCACACAGAAGCCCAGGCCCGAGCCCAGCACCCAGCCCAAGGCCACGGCGCGCACCACGGTTTGCACAAAGTCGGTTTGCAGCGTGCCCAGGTGTTCGCCAAAGGCGGTGGCGATCAGGCTGGGCGCAGGCAGCAGCACGCGCGGCACGTCCAGCGAAATCGTGAGCAGTTGCCAGAAATACAGCAACCACCCGCCAAACAGCAGCGCCGAAGCAGTGGCGTAAATATGCGGCCCGTCGATAGCGGCTAAGCGGCGAATACCGCTAACAGCCAGCAAAGCCACCACGAGGCTGGCGCCCCAAAAGGCGACTTCTTTGGGCGTGGTCGGGTCGGCCAGCGGTGAGAGCAGCAAGGCCCAGGCGGCGCCGATGCCGGCCAGCACTACCAACGCGCTGATGCGCAAATCGGGCGGAGGACTTTGAGTGTTCATACTTGCCTGCGCTTTCCAAGCACCAGGGCTTCCAGGGCGGCCATGGAGGCAGTGAGTGCCAGGCCGACAAAGGCCGACATCACCAGTGCTGACCAGATTTGTACGGTCTGCCCGTAGTAGCTGCCGGTCAGCAAGCGCGCGCCCAGGCCCGCTTGCGCGCCGGTGGGCAGCTCGGCCACCATCGCGCCCACCAACCCGGCTGCAATGCCTACGCGCAGCGCGGGAAACAAAAACGG
>CAMDHL010000186.1 GCA_945898105.1 Comamonas sp. lk
CCAAGCTTTCACCGCCAGCTTGCATGACACAGGTTTTGCGGTGCTGAAAAACCACCCGCTGCCTCAAAACATGATCGAAGGCATTTACAGCGAATGGACCGCCTTTTTCCAATCTGAGGCCAAGCACGGCTATGCGCGCGACCCGGACACGCACGACGGCTATTTCTCGCCCGCCGTGTCCGAGACGGCCAAGGGCTACCACCGGCGCGACCTAAAAGAGTTTTTCCATATCTACCCCTGGGGCCGCTACCCGGCGCAAGTCTCGCAAACGGCGCTTGACTACTACACCCAGGCCAGCGACCTGGCCCAAACTCTTTTGCGCTGGGTGGAGCAGCACTCCCCGCCGCCTGTGCGAGCTTTCTATTCCATGCCGCTGCCGGACATGATGCAGGGCAGCGACCACACCTTGCTGCGCGTCTTGCATTACCCGCCGCTGCTGGGTGCCGAAGAACCCGATGCCGTGCGCGCCGCTGCCCATACCGATATCAACCTGCTCACCCTGCTGCCCGCCGCCACTGAGCCGGGCTTGCAAATCCGCCGCCAAGACGGCACCTGGCTGGATGTTCCCTGCGATTTCGGGCTTTTGATCGTCAATATTGGCGACATGCTGGCCGAGGCCTCGGGACACTACTTTCCCTCGACCGTGCACCAGGTGCTCAACCCCACGGGCGCGGATCGGGCCAAGCGGCGCATCTCGCTGCCCTTGTTCTTGCATCCGAGCCGCGAGGTGGTGTTGTCGGAGCGCTACACCGTGGGTAGCTATTTCGACGAGCGAATGCGGGAATTGCGCGCTTTGGACGCGTAGGCTTTTTGCGCTGAGTCGAACTGCGACCCCGACAAGATACCCAGCAATGCCACTTTGGCAATTTTTTGCTAAAGCGGGGGCTTCGCGTTGCCCCCTTAGCTTGTCTTGCGTTTAAGGCGACAGAGGCAACCCGCACATCGCCTCATTGGGGAAGTCTCGTCGCAAGGCACCAATTTAGTTTGGAGCAGTCAACTTTTTAAATATCTTATTTCATATAAAGTAATAAAAAAAATGTATTTTTCAGAATAAGAAAAAGTCCTTACAGTCGCGCAAGTTTTAATCACGCCTTCGCGCGCGGCTAAATCCGGCGGCCTATCTAGGCCATTGCGCAAGGCGCAGCGAGCCGGTTTTGCGCCCTACGCCGGCCCAGCCCATGTACCAATACACCGATTTCGACCGCCAATTCGTCCACGCCCGCGCCGCGCAATACCGCGACCAGTTGGAGCGCCACCTGTCCGGTAGCCTGCCCGACGACGCTTTTCGCCCGCTGCGCTTGCAAAACGGCTGGTACGTGCAACGCTACGCGCCCATGCTGCGTGTGGCCGTTCCTTACGGCGAACTCAATAGCGCGCAACTGCGCGTGCTGGCCCGCGTGGCTGGCGAGTTCGACTCCCCCGAGGCCGCCACTCTGGCCCACGCCCAAAATACCCAAGACCAAATCGGCAACGGCATCGCCCCGCGCCTGGTCACCCATTGCGGTCACTTCACCACGCGACAAAACGTGCAGTTCAACTGGATTCCGCTGGCCAAAAGTGCCGACGTCATGGAGTTGCTGGCCAGCGTGAATTTGCATGGTATTCAGACCAGCGGCAACTGCATTCGCAATATCACGAGCGACGAGCGCGCGGGTATCGCGGTGGACGAAGCGGTGGACCCGCGCCCCTATGCCGAAGTGCTGCGCCAGTGGAGCACGCTGCACCCAGAGTTTGCCTACCTGCCACGCAAGTTCAAGATTGCGATTACTGGTTCGGTGGAAGACCGCGCTGCCATCGCCTGGCACGATGTAGGTTTGCGCGTGCTGCGCGATGCCGCAGGCGAAGTGGGCTTTCAGGTATTGGTGGGTGGCGGCATGGGCCGTACGCCGGTTATTGCCAGCGAAATCCGCGCATTTTTGCCCTGGAACCAGATCCTCAATTACCTCGAGGCCGTTGTGCGCGTCTACAACGCCTGGGGCCGCCGGGACAATATGTACAAAGCACGTATTAAGATTTTGGTGAAAGCAGAGGGTCAGCGCTATTTCGACGAAGTCGAGGCCGAGTACCAGCGCATCCTAAGTGCAGGCGCACAGCACACTATCCCGCAAGCCGAGCTGGACCGCGTAAGCGCCTGTTTTGTCGCTCCGGCCCTGGACACGGTATCGCAAACGCAGCAAAGCGCAGCGGAACGGTCTTTAAGCGCGCTGGCCCTAGAAAAACCAGAGTTCGCCCGCTGGCTCGCGCAAAACGTGGCCGCACACAAAAACCCCGGTCTGCGCGCCGTCACCCTGTCCTTCAAACGGCCAGGGCAGGCACCGGGAGATGCCACAGCGCAGCAACTGTCCACAGCAGCAGATATTGCGCATCAGTTTTCTGCTGGTGAAGTACGCGTCAACCACGACCAGAACTTGGTGCTGCCCTGGGTGAGAGTCGACCAATTGATCGCGCTCTGGCAATCGGCCAAAGAGGCCGGACTGGCGCGGCCCAATATCCATTTACTCAGCGACATGATTGCCTGCCCCGGCGGCGACTATTGCGCGCTGGCTAACGCGCGTTCATTGCCAGTGGCGGCAGCGATTACCGAGCGCTTTCAGGACCTGGACGAGTTGTTTGACCTGGGCGAGATCGACCTGCACATTAGCGGCTGCATCAACTCCTGCGGGCACCACCACAGCGGCCATATCGGCATTCTGGGCGTAGACAAAGACGGTCAGGAGTGGTACCAGGTAACGCTAGGCGGCTCGGATGGCTCGGAACTCAGCGGCGCAGCGCGGGCGGGCAAAGTGGTCGGCCCATCGTTTGCGGCGGCTGAGGTGGTGGACGTAATCGAGGCGGTGCTAGAGGTGTACAAAGACCAGCGCGACGCCGGTGAAAACTTCATCGACACCTTCCAACGCGTAGGCATCGACCCCTTCAAGGCAGCGGCCAACAGCGCCCGCTACGCCACCGCCAAACTGGCTGCCTAAGCAGCTTATTCGCCCATTACGTCATCATGTCCTTTAGCACCGAAAAAACTGTTTTACGCATCCTGAACGCGGAGTCTGTTGCCACAGACGATCCAGCGGATGGCACCCATCTGCGACTCGCCAATGACGCCGACGTACACAGCCTGCCTTTGCAAGACCTTGCTTGCATAGCGCTGGATTTCCCCAAATTCACCGATGGCCGCGCGTTTAGCCAGGCGCATGTGCTGCGCCGCCGTGGCTTTGCCGGTGACATACGGGCCACGGGCGATGTGCTAATCGACCAATTGCTTCAATTACAGCGCAGCGGCTTTACCAGCGCAGTGCTGCGCGAGGGCCAGGATGCCGACCACGGCGCGCGCCTGCTGGCGCACTACAGCGGCTTTTACCAGGGCGATGTGCAAAACCTGCCCCACTTCGTTCGCGCGGCCTGATAGCCCTCTGCCAAGCTTGGCCGCGGATTGCCAATAAAATCGCGGTTTGGCCTGGGTTTGCAGGCCTGTTCCCCCAACAGCAATAACTTTTTCCATGACCCATACCGTTACCGAAGCCTGTATAAAGTGCAAATACACCGACTGCGTCGATGTCTGTCCAGTGGACTGCTTTCGGGAAGGCCCCAATTTCCTGACTATTGACCCTGACGAGTGCATCGACTGCGCCGTCTGCATCCCCGAGTGCCCGGTGAACGCGATTTACGCCGAGGAAGACGTGCCGCACGACCAGCGCCATATGACGGCCCTGAACGCCGAGCTGGCCAAGCTGCCCACCTGGAAAAGCATTACCAAGCGCAAAGTACCCCTGCCTGACGCGGAAGAGTGGAAAGACAAGACCGACAAGCTCTCTGAGCTGATCCGCTAAAGCCGGGCCGGTCGAAGCGCCCACCCCCAGACGCCCGCCCCTTGGCCGCTCCCTCCAAACTCCTGGAAATCGACGCCCTGATCATCGGCGCAGGGCCAGTAGGCCTGTTTCAAGCGTTTGAGCTCGGTTTATTGGGAATTTCAGCCCACATCGTCGATGCGCTGCCTGATGCCGGCGGGCAATGTATCGCGCTCTATGCCGACAAGCCAATTTACGACATTCCAGGCATCAAAGTCTGCAGCGGACGGGAACTGGTAGCGCGCTTACTGGACCAGGTGGCGCCCTTCAAACCCAAGCTGCATCTTCATCAAACTGTGGATAGCGTCGCAGCGCAGTCCGATGGCCGCTACCGCGTAGAGACGTCCAGCGGCCAAGTCTTTATAAGCCGCGCCATTTTTATTGCTGGGGGCGTCGGCGCATTTCAGGCGCGCAAGCTGCATCTACCGGGTTTGGCAGTCTTTGAAGGCACGCAGGTGCATTACCAAACGCAAGCACCTGCCGATACGAAGGGCAAATCGATAGTCGTGATTGGCGGTGAGCAAGCGGCGCTGGAAGCTGCGGTCGATGCCTGCGAGGGGCCGGCGCGTAGCATCACCCTGGTACATCGGCGCGACGTACTGCATGCAGACCCTGAGGCGCTGGCGCGTATCTCCGCCCACCGCAGCAGCGGGCGCTTGCGATTTGTAGCTGGGCAGGCACAAAGCTTCACAGGCAAAGCGCGGCTCCATAGCCTATGCGTGCTGGACTCGGATGAGCAGGAAATCACGCTCAAGCTGGACCAGCTATGGGTATTTTTGGGCGTCTCGCCCAAGCTCGGACCGATAGCCCAATGGGGCCTAGATATGGAACGCAAACAACTTAACGTGGAAACCGCCACGTTCGCCACCAGTGCGCCAGGCATATTTGCCGTGGGCGATATCAACCATTACCCTGGCAAAAAGAAACTAATTCTGTGTGGCTTTCACGAAGCC